>DASZUP010000172.1:0-3526 GCA_035547635.1 Pirellulales bacterium | reverse complement strand
CTGGTGATAGCGTGCGTCAGCGGACGACAGGGCCTGCAAACTTGGGAGAACGTCGCCCGTGCGCTGGCCAATGCAGCGAGTGTTGTCTCCGAAGGGGGCGCCATTGCACTCGTCACGCAACTGAACGCCGCGCCGGGAGCGGCCGTTGCCAGCTTATCACAGACCGAAGACTGGCAAGCCGCCCTGCGCCGCATCCGGCGAGATTGTCCGCCCGACGCGCTGGAGGCGGCCGAACTGATCGACGCCGCCGACCGGGCCCGGATTTACCTTCTCAGCCAACTGGAAGAAACGACCGTGGAGGAACTCGGGCTAGCGCCCGTTTCGTGCGTCGCCGAGTTGGCGCGTCTGGCTCAGCGACACGAGTCGTGCATTGTGCTGGCCAATGCTCAGCATGTGCTCGCCGCCGCCGAAGAAGACTGAGCGTTGTACGACACGGAGCAAACGAGGAGGCCGCGATGTTGCAGGAAGAATTGAAAGCCGCCGGAGCCGTGTTTGACGAGTCGGCGCCGGGACGCGAGGCGCTCCATTTCGGAGACGCCCAGGGCGAGTACGAAGCCCTGCACTCTCAAGCAGGCCTGGTCGACTTTAGCTCGCGCACCCGGATTGAGTTCCGCGGGGATGATCGGGCCAGCTTCCTGCACAACTTGTGTACCAACGAGGTTCGCAAGCTGGCGCCCGGCGCAGGCTGCGAAGCGTTCATTGCCGACGCCCGCGGCCACCTGGTCGGCCATGTGTTCATCTTTTGCCGGCCGGCGTCGCTGCTGCTGGAAACCGTGCCGGGCGAGGAAGAGAAGCTGCTGGCGCACTTCGACCGCTACTTGATTCGCGAGAAGGTCGAACTGTCTGGCCGCACGGCGGACGAAGCGGAGTTCCTGCTTGCCGGGCCCCAAGCCGCCGAGCTGCTGGCAGCGTTGGTAGCGGCGGAACTTCCAAGCCAGCGACTCGCAAGCGTCGAAACGGAATTGGCCGGTTGCCGCGCACTCATCGCGCGCGTGGATTGGACGCGGGCCGGCGGTTTTCTGGCAATCTGCGGCCAGAGCGATGCGGTCGCCGTCTGGCAAGCCTTGCGGAGGGCAGGCGCCCGGCCGTGCGGTCAGCAAGCCTGGCAGACCGCGAGAATCGAAGCCGGTTTGCCGATCTACCGAGCCGACTTGAGCGAAAAGAACCTGCCGCAAGAAGCCGGGCGCGACGCACTTGCCATCAGCTTTGTCAAAGGCTGCTATTTGGGCCAGGAAACGGTGGCCCGGATCGATGCCCTGGGGCACGTCAATAAATCTCTGGTGGGCCTGAGGTTCGCGGACAGCCGCGTTCCCGAACCGGGTCTGGAGCTGTCGGCCGACGGCCAGGCGGCCGGGCAGGTGACATCCGCCTGCTTTTCACCGCAATTTGGCTGCCCCCTGGCCTTAGGCTTCGTTCGCCGCGGCCTGAGCGAACCAGGAACCAGGCTGGAAACGCCGCTCGGCGCCGCGGAGGTGATCAACCTGCCCCAAACCGCGTCTTAAAGCCGCCAGGCGGCCCGTCCAGAAGCCCTGAACGGCCCGACTGCCCGGCGGGCGGCGACGGCGGATGCTCCTCCCCCGCTTCTCGGGCTTGACCGGCGGATAGGATTGAATGTGGAGCGGAGAGACTGCGCTTCGTGCCAATTGGGGTAGATGGGGCCGCCATGCTAGCAGCGCCAGCGCCGAACGGAACGGAGGCAGGCGCCCCGCACACGTCTTTTTTTGGCGAGGCATGACAGCATGAAAAAAACGTAAGATCCACACAACCCACATAAAGTATTGCTTTCAAAGGCGGATTGTTGTGGTTACAATACGCCCATGCTCTGCTAGGTTAGTGTGCTCTTCCAAGCTCGAGCATGAATCACGTTCTGTGGTTCGCGAAGAGCAACTGAATGTGGGGTCACGTCTCCAGGATTCGCTGATACGACATCAACGCAGTTGACCGACAAATCGTGTTCTCCTAAGCCGCTATTCCCGGGCGAAACGGCTGGAGCGACGACGGGTCAAGTTATGGGCCGGCGTCCGCGCATGGTCTTGCGGGAGGTGATTGAGCCACAGGAACTTGGGCTGCAAGGAGTCGTGTTAGATACGGTCCGGAGGGCAGGACTGGTTTAAGACCGGAAAGGGCAAGGAAGGCCAGCCTTTCCTGCAAGACTCTTTTTCAAGGAGAGGAGAAACGGAGAATATGATTAGTAAGTACAATGATGGGGAAACAGCGTTTTCCGCCACTTTGCCGGAAGTCCCCGATTCCATCGTCAAAGACATGGTCAAAGTGTTCAAGCTGCTTTCCGACGAGACGCGGCTGCGCATCCTGCTGTACCTGACCAGGACGCACGAATTGCACGTTCGCGCCTTGTGCGACATCCTCAAACAAAGCCAGCCGGCCGTCAGCCATCACCTGGCCTTGTTGCGCGTGGCGGAACTGATCGAATCCCGCCGCGAAGGCAAGCACAACTACTATCGCTTGCTTCCGCACCGCTTCGAAGAACTGCTCGACCTGGTGTTTGCCGCAGTTCCGAAAGACGAGCGTCGCATCCGGTTTGAAGATTACGTCCTGAGCTACGCGCCGGTGCCGGAAGAGGAGCTGGTCTGACCACAGTCGCTCGGCTGCCCCTGGGGCCATTTTCCCATCTGTTATGCCCCACTTCGAGCATCAACGCCACAAACCGCTGGCGCCGTTGGATCGTCCGCGCGAGCTCATCGTGGCCTGTGCTCCGATGCGAAGTAACGTCAACCTGTCGCGCATCGTGCGCACGGCAGGCTGCTGTGGCGTGAGGCAGGTGATTTGCTGCGGCACGGCGAAGATCATTGACAAGATCGCCCGCGACAGCACTGACGACGACAATGAATCCGGCGTTGAAATCCGGGTACACCGCACGCTCGCCCCGCCGTTGCGAGAGCTGAAGCAGGCGGGCTACTGCCTGACAGGACTGGAGCAAACGACCGACTCGCAATGCCTGCACGGATTTCCCTTCGTGCGCAGGACCGTGCTGGTGGTCGGCAATGAACGGCTCGGGCTGGACGAAGAGATCCTCGCTCTATTGGATCACGTCGTCGAGATTCCGGTCTACGGGCTGCCGCACAGCTACAACGTCGCGACCGCCGCCTCGATGGCCCTTTACGAGTTCTGCCGGCAGTTCCCGCGAGGCTAACGCGGCTTTGAGAGTCGAGCGGAAATTCCACGTCACGCGCTCCGACTCGCTCGTTCCGAAGTCCGGCTGCGAAGCGTTGGGCTTTCCACCCGCCCCTTGACCCGGCCCCTGGCGGCCTTAGACTGGTGGGTTTGGGCGCGCTTCTGGCGGAAAATCCGTCCCCTGCCGCCATGCCTGTGCTCAGCGAACCTGTGCTCAGCGAAATTGTGCTCAGTGAATAAGGATCGCATACGTGCCTGGAACCTGCGTGATTGGTCTGCAATGGGGAGACGAAGCCAAGGGCAAGATCGTCGACTTGCTGACCGACCGCCACGACATCGTCGTCCGCTATCAGGGAGGCGCGAATGCCGGTCATACGGTCGTCACCGGCGGCCA
>DASZUP010000171.1:0-1686 GCA_035547635.1 Pirellulales bacterium | reverse complement strand
GGTTACCGTAATCGTATAAGTTTCGTTGGTTCCCAGGCCGACGGACGCATTGTTGTTGGCGGCCGATTTGGAAATGGAGAGATCGACATTGCCGGTTGGCGGCGTGATCAAGCCTTGCACAGGCGTCGTCAACGTAGCAAGATTGTCGGCCAGGTTGGGGTCCGTTTGATTGCTAGCGGCCACGGCCGTGTCGGCGATCGCGCCGACCGCCGTCGGATTCAGGATCACGGTCATCGTCGCCGACGCGCCGGCGCCCAGGCTGCCGATGGCGTCGGTCAGAACGCCATTCAGCGGCGTAAGCGAAACGCCGTTTGCGGTCGCCGAGAGGAACGCGGCGTTCGCAGGCAATACGTCGCTCAACACGACACCCGTCGCGGCATTGGCCGAGTTATTCGTGACCGTGATCGTGTAGGTTTCGTTCTGCCCGACCGTGGCGCTGGCCGACGAGGCTGTTTTCGTCACCGACAAATCGGCGGCAAGAGCGCCCGTGCCCGAGACAAGCGTAGTCGCGAACGCCGAATTGTCGGTTTGATTTTGGTCCGGTTGATCGGCTTCCACGTACGCCGTATCGGTTGCCGCTCCGACCGCGCCGGGCCGGATCGAAAGGGTGATCGTGGCAGTCGCGCCGGCGGCCAGGTTGCCGAGATTGGCGCTGACGAGCCCGTTGGAGCTGGTCACGTCGACGCCGCTGACGTCCGCCGAGCCGCTGATGAACGTCGCCCCCAACGGCAAGACGTCGTTGAGAACCACGCCGGTCGCATCGGCCGAGCCGTTGTTCGTGACCGCAATCGTATAAGTCTGTTCGGCGCCCAAGCTGATCGAGTTGGGGGCCGTCGCCGTCTTATGAATCGACAGGTCGACGCTGCCGCTGCTCGGCGAGGTCGTCCCTTGCACCGCGGTGGCGAGGGAAGCGCTGGCATTCGCCAGGCTGACGTTGCCCGAACTCGTGGTCACGCTGGCGCTATTGACCATCACGCCCGGCGTATTCGGCGCCGTGACGTCCATGGAAATCGTGGCGCTTTCTCCAGCGGCCAGCGCGCCTAAGTTGATCGTCTCGAGTCCATTCACGGGCGGCGTCAGGTTCGTGGGAGAACCCGCTCCCACGGTTGCCGTTCCCGAAACGAACGTCGCACCCGTCGGAAGCACGTCGCTTACAACCACGTTGTCCGCAGCGTTGGTCCCGTTGTTCGTCACCGTGATCGTGTACGTCTCGGCGCCGCCGACCGAGACCGCGGCATTGTCGCCTGCGGCGGTCTTGGTAATCGAGAGATCGGCGGCGGTGGACGGCAAAGCGTTAATCAGGGTGGAGACCGGCGCGGAAACGATCGGCGTTCCGCCATTTTCGTCGGGCGTCGACACGCTCGCCGTATTCGAAAGCGAGCCGGAAACCTGGCCGTTGACCAGAACGTCGATCGTAACAGTCGCGGAATCCCCAGCTGCAATGGTTCCTAAACTGCCCGTGATCGAGCTGCCGTTGACGTCCAACGCCCCCGCGGCGCTTGAGCTTGCCGAAATCAGCGTTTCGCCCGTTGGCAGGGCGTCGGAGAACGAAACGTTCGTGGCGTCCGTCGAGCCATTGTTTTGAATCGCCACCTGGTAGGAGAGCATCTCTCCTTGCACAACGGGCGCCGGCGTCGCTCCGCTCAGCGGAGCAATTTGGGTCTTGCTGATTGCCAGATCGGCGGC
>DASZUP010000170.1:0-3164 GCA_035547635.1 Pirellulales bacterium | reverse complement strand
TGATGCGGAGCGGCCAGCACGTAGCGCTGACGCACGGTATCGGCCGTGGCGGCTTGCTGGCGGATGGTGATTTCGGCGGGATCAGTCAGGTGCTTTTGGGCGATCCGCCGGATGGGGGCGGGCATGGTGGCCGAGAAGAGCGCAGTCTGGCGTTCAGCCGGCGCCTGGGACAATACCCACTCGACGTCTTCGGCAAAGCCCATCCGCAACATTTCATCGGCCTCGTCCAGGACCAGGCCGCGCAGACCGTCGAGCTTGAGCGATCCGCGGCGCATGTGGTCCATCACCCGACCCGGCGTGCCGACGATCACCTGCGCGCCGCGGTCGAGTTGCCGGAACTGGATCTGGTAGTCCTGCCCGCCGTAAACCGCCGCAATGCTCAAGCGGTCGAAACCGGCGCCGTACCTTTCGAACGCCTGGGCGACCTGGATGGCCAGCTCGCGGGTGGGAGTCAGCACCAGCACCTGCGGCTGCCGCAACTCAGGATCAATCCGCTGCAACATCGGCAGGGCGAAGGCGGCCGTTTTGCCGGTGCCGGTCTGGGCCTGGCCCAGCACGTCGCGGCCTTCCAGCAGCAGCGGGATCGTGCCGGCCTGAATCGGCGTCGGGACGCTGTAGCCGGATTGTTCCAGCGCTTCGATCAGCGGTTCAATGAGATTGAGTTGGCGAAACGTGACTTCGAGAGCCGGTTCGGACAAATCGACAGACATTCAAATTACCTGGGCCAAATAGGGGCGGTGCAGGAGCGACTGGGGCGGGCGGGGAGCAGACGTCGCTCAGGCGAAACTTCAAGATTTCGTCGACGAGCGGCGGCGCGGACCACACAAGCGGGCGATGATCGAATGCGCCGGACGCCCTCTGGAACCGAGCAGGATCAAGAGCTCCTGCAGGGCGCCGCAACTCAAGCTAGCCGCGAAAGCATTAATCAACCAATCCAGCCTATCCATTCCCCCGCAAAAAGGCAACAGCAGGGAAACTCGGGGAGTGGACTAAGAACGCGGGGCTGCGCAAAGCATGCCGCCCTGCACTTCAATGCGTGCCGGCTTCCGAAGCTGGCCGATGGCGATTTGCTCGCTCAATGGCTCCTTTTCGCACTTCTGCCAGCCAAAGGCCGATTCCGCACAGCACCGCTACGACCAGCATCAGCCATAGCAGCGTTCGGATGGAGAACTGGGGGCGGGGCGGCGCAAAACGCTCATTTCTCTTCTTTATGGGAATCAAGTAACCTGACCGCCATCCCAGCCAGGCCGCCTAGCAAAGTAGCAGCCAAAAGAAACGCCGCGCGGAATTTGAAGTTCTCATGATCGACGGGTCTGCTATCGCCCAGGTTGGCTAGCACCAGATCCGCAAGAGAGCCATCGCCATAGAAAGACGGCCCGCTCAGGAGCGGCATGACGGCCAGCACGGCGCCGGTAATTGCCGGAAATGCGCCCCCGATGGCAAAAGCTGATAGATAGCGCCGACGCGAAAATAACATTGACGCGATGCACCCGAACGCCACGATCTGCAGGAAGTGAATCGCGAGCGTGCGCTGCCACTGACTCGTTAGCGTAAATGCCGCGATCGCCATGCCGCAGAACGCTGGCACGCCGAGCAGCCACTTCAAGCTGAATTGGAATCTTCGATTCATGGGCGGCAATTCAACGGCCGGGCGATCAAGGCGAAATTTTTGCCGGCTTCCCAAAAGCAGCTTCCGCCTGTTCCTCGCTCAAGGTCTCCATCGTCCCGTCGTCCACCAGCGCATTGACGCCGCCGACGTGGTAACTGAACCGACCTGATACGCTGCGGCGCGGCGGCGGACTGCCGAGGACCAGGTCGCGGGGCTCCAGCCAGTTAACGCCCGACTCGCACATCTCGACGACCAGGTATTTTGTCTTCGGCGCAGCGGCCGGTTTGGTTTGCGGCGGTTGATTGGCTTCGGCAATTTGCGGCGGAGCGGCGAAATCTCCGCTCGTTGCATCGACCACGGCCAGGTAGCTGGTCTGCGACAGCTCAAACGCCGCCGGATCGCACTGGCAGCCGTAGGCCGCCGGCATCAACTCGGCCAGCTCGCGATTGTGAGGGCCGTCCCACGGTTCGTCGAAGCGGTAATCCTTGTAGAGGGCTTCCTCCTCTTTGCCCAAGTGCGGCAAGAGCAGCACGCGCCAACTGTGCATCGGCGCGCCCCCGGCATCGCGGACCACGACCGGCGGGTAGGCGCTGTATTCGTCGTAATAGGCGTTCAGAGACACGCCGAGGCGGCGCATTCGCTCCGAACATTCTTGCTTTTCGATCCAGGCCTGCATCATGCCGACCAGAATGCGCCCGCCCACCACCAGGCCGACGAGCATGATGCCCGCTAACACGGCGATGGTCGTCAGCACAATGACGGTTCTGTTGCCGCGGGGACGCGTTGCTCCCGCGGCTCCTTCGCCCAACTCGGCGGGAATGACAATCGGCCGGCCGCAGTGGGCGCAGGGACCGCTGCGGCCGACGAATTCGGGAGCGACCTGCGTGGCGGCGCCACAATAAGGACAGATGAAAACTCCGGCCATCCGCACCTTCCTCCCCAGGGCCGCTTGCGGCTGCGCAAAATCACGCTTGTTTGCCCAATCGGCGCCACGCCGGTTTTGTTCCGCCACGATCCGGGCTCGCCCCGGTCGGGCGATGATTTATAGCTAGCTTTACCGCGCCGAAAATACGCGCCCCCCTTTTCCCCGTTTGGCCGCCGCCTACGGCGGACAAACGGGGAAAAGGGAGAAGGGATCGCGGTGAGATGCGGCTTCTAGCTGATCAATCAGCGCTCCACCGGGGCGAGCCCGGCGGTGGCGGAGCGGAACAAGACTGACATAAAACTACAGACCCTCCGAGCGTAAACGTCCCTCATTTTGCGCAACCCGGGGCGAGGGGCAAACTTTACCCGTCCCGATCGCGCAGTTGGCTAACTCCGACGCAGATCGGCGCGAGTTTCCTGGACGATTTTCACGTACTGTTTCGCCAGCGTTTCAATGCGGGTCATGTCGCCCGCGGCCACGGCTTTCGACTCGACCAGCGAACCGCCGATCCCGAGTGCGCAGGCGCCGGAGCAGAGAAAGGTCGCGGCCGTCTCCAGATTGACGCCGCCGGTAGGCATCAGCCGTACCTGGGGCAGCGGCCCGTGCAAGGCTTTCAAATAGCCCGGCCCC
>DASZUP010000169.1:0-17557 GCA_035547635.1 Pirellulales bacterium | reverse complement strand
GAGCAAGCCGAACAGCCGTTGGGCCTGCTCGCGGCGGAGCCGGTCGAAACGCTCGCGCCACTGCCGGACGGCGTCCGGCTCTTCGTCTGCATGCGAGCCTTCGGCGGGCGCTTTGGCTTCAAAGCCTTGGGGAATCAGCGGCACGAACAGCGTCAAGGGGCGGGGTTGCGGCAGCCAGTTGCGCGTCCGGTTTGCCTGTTCGTCTAGCTTTTCCGCGTCGCACCACTCGGCCAGCTTCGCCAGTTCGTCGCGATAATTCTGAACAAGCGCATTGTGCGCGTCCGTCACCGTCTCCGCGGCGGCTGGAAACGCGAACGCCAGGCAGAAGCCCGTCAACCAGACCGTCGCCGCGCCGCCCGGCAAGCGCCGCGGGCAGACATTCGGAATGGAGCGGAGAAACGGCATGGGCGAAGGTTGACGGACGAGCGCGCCCCGACAGAATCAAGAAAACCGCAATAACCGGGGGTTCCAGACGCTTCCAGGCGGCCCCCGCCTCTCGTCCGCGCCGCCAGCCTGCCGCTGGCCGTTTACGGTCGAATCCCCCCGGCGCCCCTTCCACTCTAGCACGCCTGGCGTCGGGGCGCGAACCCTGGCCGGATCATTGCCGGGAAAACGCGGAGTCGAAGGCCGCTTTGCTGGGCGAAAAATCGAGCTGTTTGACGAACTCGCAGGCCTCCTTGGCGCCCGCCTCTCGCTCCATGCCGGCGTCTTCCCACTCGACCGACAACGGGCCTTCGTAGCCGATAACGTTCAATGCCCGGATGATCTCTTCAAAGTTCACGCCGCCCCGGCCCGGCGAGCGGAAGTCCCAGCCGCGGCGCGGATCGCCGAAATTCAAATGGCTGGCCAGAATGCCGCTGCGTCCGTTGAGCGTGACGATGGCGTCTTTGATGTGTACGTGATAGATGCGATCCGGAAAGGCGCGCAGGAACTCGACGGGGTCGACCCCTTGCCAGTGCAAATGGCTGGGATCGAAGTTGAAGCCGAACTCCTCGCGGCGGTCGAGCGCCTCGAGCGTTCGCTGGGCGCTGTGCAGGTCGAAAGCGATCTCGGTCGGGTGAACTTCCAAGGCAAAGCGCACGCCGCAGTCGGCGAACACGTCGAGGATGGGATTGAAGCGCTCGGCCAGTAACTCATAGCCCCGATCGATCATCGCCGGCGGCACGGGGGGAAACGAATAGAGTAAATGCCAGATACTCGAGCCGGTAAAGCCGTTCACCACGCCGACGCCCAGCTTCTGCGCCGCGCGGGCCGTGTTCTTCAGTTCTTCAGCGGCCCGGGCGTTGACGCCGGCCGGATCGCCGTCGCCCCACACGTGCGGCGGCAATACGGCCTGGTGCCGCTCATCGATGACGTCCAGGACGGCCTGGCCGGCCAGGTGCGCACTGATGGCGTGCAGTTGCAGGTCGTGGCGTTCCAGCAAATCGCGGCGATTGGCGCAGTAGGCGTCGTCGGCCAAGGCCTTGTCGACTTCGAAATGATCGCCCCAGCAGGCCAGTTCCAGCCCTTGATAGCCGAACTCGGCCGCCTTCCGCGCCAGGTCCTCCAGCTTCAAGTCGGCCCATTGGCCCGTAAACAAGGTGACCGGGCGTGCCATGCAAAGCTCCTCCTTGAAGAAAATGCAAACTAAGTCGCGGGCGGCGCCGCGCTGCCGCCCATCCCGCTCGCCAACGAAAGCCGGCGGTCCGTCATTGTCTCACAATTGCCGCGCCCCGCAACCGGCAACGCTCACTCGCCCAGCCGGAGCACGCTGTTGTGATAAAAGCCTGCTTGCACGGCGTTGCCAGGATCAGGCCGCCAACGCGTGCCGTCGATAACGTACTTGTATTCATACGTACCAGGTGGAAGCGTGAGGCGAGTCGTGAAGCGGCCTTTCTCATCAGGTCCCGCCATCTTGTGTCCCGTCGGCTTCCAGTCATTGAACGATCCGGCCAGGTAAACCGCCGCCGCCTCTCCGCTGGGCCGATACGTGAACGAAACCTGATACGCTTCGTCGGACTTTTTCTCAACTCGCGGCGGCCCCAGCGACAGATCCTGGTCCTCTCGGACGGCTTCGAACGTGCCGACCATCATTTCTTCCCACGTCTGCTCGCCCCAACGAACCTCCTGCGTCGGCGCCGGGTTCATCAGGTTGTCGGCCGAGTTGTCAAACACGGCCGTGCAATGCACGACCGTTCCCTCGGGCATCCGCTTCGGTTCGCTCAGCACGTACGAATTCTGCCAGTTGAAGTCGTAACGCGGCACGTCGAGCAAAGTCTCCTGCCGCCCGTCCGGATACGTCGCATCGAAGCGGAACGACTTGCCGCGGAGGTGCATGTGGGGCAGCAGCGAATAGAGCCGCATGTCCTGATCGAAGCGGTAATCGGCTTCGACGCGATGCCCGCTCGCGCCCGGCGGAATCTTGAATTGGAAATTCATGGCCACGGCGGTCGTCAATTCCTGCTTGACCGTCGAGGGATCGGCGAACACGAATCCCGCCGTGCTGCGGTCAAGTTGTTCGCTGCCGTTAGGCGTGTAGTGGGCCTGAATGACCAGCTTCGAACCGGCCGGCACGCGTTTGGCCAGCCCGGGCCGAAACACCGAGGCCGGCATGCCCGGTGCATAGGCCGCCAGCGAGTTATAGAGCACCGACAGCGGATCCTGCTTGGCTTTGCCGGGCGGCACGTAGTAGATGATCAGATGATGCACCACGGCGCGGTTCCCAGGCCGCACCTCGGCTTGCTGGATCCACTTGTCTTCCTTGAAACCAGGATCGATCACGAAATGCTGATAGTCGACTACTCCCTTGGCCGGCACGGTGAACGGCTTGGGCATGGCGAACTCGACGTCCGGCTGCGAGATCCGCCAGCCCTCGACGAACCTGGCCGGCTCAGGCAGATCCGCCGGATCGCCTTCCGGCGCGCCGTTGTCGAGCCACCGGAAAATCAATCGCCGTTCGTCTTCGGTCAGTCGTACGTCGTTGGCGAAATGGCCGACTTCCGGGTTGGCGTGCCAAGGCGGCATGCGGCCGTCTTCGATCACTTCGCGGATGGTTTCCGTCCAGCCAATCACGTCCTGGTAGGAAAGCAGCGTGAATGGTGCAATTTCGCCTGGGCGATGGCAGCGCACGCAGCGTTTCTGCAGCAACGGCGCAACGTGCTTGGCGTAAGTGATGTCGCCTGTCGGCGGCTTGCGGTTCAGGCGGCCGATATAACAGCCCACGGGGCGCGTCGCCGGCTGGCTGATATCTTTACCAGCCAGCAGTTCGTCGATTGCCGCCTTTAAATCCTGCCGTTCAGGCTTCGCACGCGCATAGCCGACGCTGTACTGGTCGTCGATCCGGCCGTGATAACGAACCACTCGCTCTTGATCCAGCAGAAAGACTTCCGGCGTCCTCCTCGCGCCGAACTGGTCGGCCACCGCATTGCCTGGATCCTTGAGCAGCGTGAATTCCAAACGATGAGTCCGGGCGTAATGAGCGATCTCTGCAAGCGAGTCCTGCTGATTGGCGTTAATGCCGATGAACGCGACGCCTTGGGCTTCGTACGCCTTAGCGAGTTCGTCGAGCCGCGGCCCGTACAATTTGGCCAGCGGGCACTCCACGCCGAAGAACACGACCGCCACGGCCTTGTTTTGCGACCAATCCGCCAACCGATGCGGCGAACCAAGATAATCCTGGAGTTGAAAGTCGGCGATTCGCTTGCCGATCAGCTCGTTGTCAGACTCCGCCCCTGCCGCCAACGGCAGGACCAACGCCAGAAGCAAGCCGCTTAGCCTCGCAACCATCGAGCGATCCTCCCAAAAGCCCGGCCGCAGCCGCAGTAAAATCTGCCTGTCGGACGCCTGTCTTGGCCGGCACAGCGTCTATCATACTAGCCCGCGGGTCGAAGCGGCAAACAGCCTGGCGTTGCGCGGCGGTTGAAGCGAGCGGGGGCCGAAAAAACAGCGCCGCCTTTCTCCGGCCGGCGATCGTAGGAGCAGCCACACTCCACGACGCCCCTGCAGCAAACGGCCATTCCCCCAGACGCGCAGCTCACGCCATGGTGCCGCGGGTCACGCCAAGTTGATTGAGCACTTGCAGTCCGCGCCAGGCGCTGCGGCCGTCTTCCAGCCCGGCCAGAACTCGGGCGTAGCGATGCAATAACGCGGCCGTTTCTTCAGCGCTTTCGCGCAGCAATTCCACGCGAAAATGGCGCACGCCGAGCGACAACAGCCGCGGCAGGTATTCGGCCGCCGATTGCGGCACGGAATTGAAGACCGTGTTACGGCAGCCGGTATCTGCCAATAGCGGAAAGGCGGCGCCGACCCGATCTTTCAGCTCCACGCGATGCCGGTCGCAAGGCCGGCCGCAATCGCGGTGGTCTTTGCCATCGGACAAGGCGGCGGCAAACACGCAATGCTCCATGTGAAACATCGGCATGTGCTGGTGTACGACCGCCTCAAACCATTGCGGCGAAATACGCGCCAGCATGGCCGTCAACTGCTCCCAGTTCAGGTCGTAGCTCGGCACAAGCCGCGAGAGACCTTCGCGCAAGAACAGGTCGGCCGTCAGTTCGTTGGCCACGTTGAGCGAAAAGTCGCCGATCCGCGCAATTTCCGGCGCCTGTTCGCGGAACAAGGTCAACGCCGCCAGGTTGCGAACCAGCACCGCGTCGGGCTCCGCCGCGGCGATCTTGTGCAACAGCCCTTCTTCGCCCGGCTTGATGATTCGCAACGTCGCCAGACCGACCGGCATGCCGGCCGAGCGGGCCAACGCCGTCGCCTCGCGATAGCGGCGCACGTCCTCGAAATCGCAGTAAACCATCGCCGGCCGCGGCGTCTCTGCCGGAGTCCAACCGAGCGCCGCTTCGAGTTGCTCCAGCGTGCGACATAGGACATATAACTGTGGGGCGGCCGGCGCCGCTTCCGACGGCGCGGAGATGACGTCTCTACGCAAGTGATCGAGCGATTCAAGATCAACTTTTCTGCCGCACTGGTCGGCCCGGCGAGTTTCCATCAGTTCCGCTACGGCCTGTCGCCGCAGGTCGTTGAGCACGCTCTTGGGAACCATGGCCGGCTCGGCGACGTGCAGCTCAACGCCGCCCAGTTCGAACGGCGTATCGCCGAGCCGGTCGAGTTGCTCGCGCGCCGCGTCGATCGAAAGCGGATGCTTGCGCGCCCGCTCCAGCGGACCAGCCCACTCGGCAGTAGCTTCTCGCCGCTCTTCGTCGCGAGCGGTCAAATAGAGCGAGCGGCCGATGCGGCCGTGGAGCGTAAAGAAGATTGGCGCCCGGCGCGGCTTGGCGTCTCGCGCAAAGGTACGGTCCATCCGCTTGCGGAAGTCGGGATCATCGGTCTTCCAGACGAGACAGCCTGGCGATAAAGCCGAGAAATTGACGGCGCCATGGCTGAAGGTCAGTTCCACCCGTCGGGCTTCGCCGCCGCGGTGCGGCGTCACTTCGAACACGCGGCCGCCCTGCTCGTCCTGTTCGGGGCGTCCTTCGTCGAACACCACGCCGTCGCCCGGCTTGATGACCGCTGCGAGTTGTTCGGCCGCGCGGTGTTCTTCCGCCAGCTCAACGAGTACGCCGCGGCCCGTCTTGGCGACGACGGCGCCGACGCGCACGCCCCGGCTCTTGGGAAACCGCCCGTGGACCAGCCGCTGATGATCGACGCCTTCCAGAAAGCCCGGCGTGAAGCCGCGCGAGAAGCTTTGCGACAAATCGAGCTGCATCTGGCGGTCCAGCGTGAAGGGCCGCGAATCGCGCGCCGCATCGAGCGCCGCGCGGTAGGTGCGGGTGGTCGCCGCGACGTATTGGGCGCTTTTCAATCGCCCTTCGATCTTCAAGCTGCAGACGCCGAGCTTGACCAGTTCGCCGACCAGTTCATGTCCGGCCAGGTCCTGGGGACTGAGCAAGTAGGCGTATTCGCCCAGCTCTCGTTTCTCGCCGTCAACGATCAGCTCGTACGGCAGTCGGCAGGCCTGGGCGCACTGGCCGCGATTGGCGCTGCGGCCTCCGAGCGCCTCGCTGGTCAGGCATTGACCGCTGTAAGCCACGCACAACGCGCCGTGTACAAACACCTCGACCGGCAGATCCACGCCCTGGCGGACCTTCGAAATCTCGCTCAGCGAAAGCTCGCGGGCCAGAATCACGCGTTCGACGCCTAAATAGCGGACGAACTCGATGCCGCGGGGCTCGGTGAGCGTCATCTGCGTGGAACCATGGACCGGCAGTCCCGGCGCCAGTAAGGCGATCAGCCGCGCCAGCCCCAGATCCTGCACGATCACGGCGTCGGTTCCCGCCGCGGCGATGCTCGCCACCGTACGGGCGATTTCCGGCAACTCGTCTGAAAAGACCAGCGTGTTGAGCGTGACGTAGCCTCGCACGTTGCGGTCGTGCAAGTACTCGATCACCTCAGGCAGTTCTTCCCGTGCGAAGTTGGTCGCCCGATGCCGCGCGTTGAAATTCGAGAGGCCGAAATAGACGGCATCGGCGCCATTGGCCACGGCCGCGCGCAATGCTTCCCAATCCCCTGCCGGGGCAAGAAGTTCGGCGGAAGTATGCTGCGGCTGACTCATGCTTGAACCAGAAAAAAGACGCCTTTCGCCGTCGTAGCGGAATGGGTAACCATTCCGGGCGGGGCAGCCCAGCTCCCAAACGCCATGAACGCAGAGGACATTAGCAATCCTCCTCGGAATCTTCACAGATTCCGCTACCACGGCTCATGGTCAATGTACTCAGTATAGATCGGACGGCCCGATCGTAGCGAGGGGCGGTTTCTCAGGCCGGCTGCAGGTTTCGCCCAAGCTGGGTGCCGCTGGCAACTGGATGCTCTACAATACCCCTCCGCCGCTTGGAATTATTGCGGCGCACGCGCCAATAAACCAAGGAGATTACTTTGCGCATCGTCGCCTGTTCGCTGCTCTGTGCGTTCGCGCTGGGCTGCAATTCGTCGTCGCCCGCTCCTGCCCCGGCCGCCAACAGCCCGGCAGCTCCGCCGGAACTTGTGAAAGTCAAGCTCGGCCTGAACTGGTATCCGGAGGCCGAACACGGCGGCTTTTATGAAGCCTTGCTGCGCGGATACTATCGCGACGCCGGGCTGGACGTTGAAATCGTCAAAGGGGGGCCTGCGGCGCCCGTCATGCAGCAAGTCGCCGGCGGACAGATGGAATTTGGCGTGTACAATGCCGACGGTCTGCTTTTGGCCCGGGCGGAAGAAGCCCCGGTGGTGGCCTTGATGGCGCCGATCCAGATCAGCCCGCGCTGCATCATGGTCCACAAGAGTTCGGGCATTAAGGATTTCTCCGAACTCAAGGACATGACCATTGCCGTAGGCTCGTCGCAACCGTTCTATCGCTACCTGCGGAAAAGGGTTCCTTTGGACGGAGTGACGATCGTGCCCTATCAAGGGAGCGTGGCGCAATTCCTGACTGACAAGGATTTCGCGCAGCAGGCTTACGTCTTCAGCGAACCCTTCACGGCCGAACAACAAGGCGGCGATCCGGAGTCGCTGATGGTTGCCGATTTAGGCTTCAATCCCTACACGAGCGTGCTGTTCACCAGCCAGGACTATCTCAAGCAACACGCCGACGTCGCAAGCAAATTGGTCCAGGCGAGCGTTCGCGGCTGGGAGGATTACCTGGCCAACCCGGCGGCAACCCACCAAAAGATCCACGAGCTGAATCCAGAAATGAGCCTGGAGGCGTTGGATTACGGCGTCCAGGCGCTGGCGCCGTTGGCTCGTGACAAGGTCGCCGAACAAGAGGGTTTAGGCTGTATGTCGCTCGAGCGCTGGCAAACGCTGCTCGACCAACTTGTCGAGGTCGAATTGATTCAGCCTGATGCGATCAAGGCCGCCGACGCCTTTACGACCGAGTTCTTGCCGGGCGGAAAGAAACCTGGCGGAGAGGGAAACGAGCAGCAAAAATGACGGGCAGCCGAGCCCTGACAGTCAACGAAGCCTGAAAAGCTAGGGGGGGAGTTGCCGGGCGGCGGCCGAGGCCAGCCATTGCCGCGAAGACTGAGCCGCGAAAGAAAACTGGGCCGCCCAACGGAACGGGGATTGCAAAACCGGTCCGTTGCGGCCCTGCCGTGAGGCCGTGGCCTTTCCCGTGTCTGCGGAGCCCTAATTTCGTAGTCGAATGGGGTTGCAATCGCGAACAATTCGGGGAAAATAGCGAGATTCGCGCTTTTGAGAAATAACGGCCATGGCAAGTGATCGCGGAGAAAACGCGAGCGGCCCCCCGGCCGACAAGGCTTTGCAAGTCGTATCAGCCATTAAGGATAGGTAATGTCGGAAGTATTGAAGGTCGAGCCGCGGACGGCGTTGGGAAAGAGAAATGCCCGACGGTTGCGCGATGCGGGAATGGTGCCGGTGGTGCTGTACGGGCACGGCGAACAGAACCTCAGCCTGGCGGCAGCGGCCGACCAGGTGAAAGCAGTCATCCGTCACGGCGCACGAGTCGTCGATCTGACCGGAGCAGTTTCGGAAAAGGCGTTCATCCGCGAACTACAGTGGGACGTCTACGGTCTCGACGTGCTGCATATCGACTTCACCCGCGTATCGGCCGGCGAAAAGGTGGAAGTCACGCTGACGGTTGAATTGCGCGGCGAGGCGCCGGGCGTGAAGGACGGCGGCGTGGTGAACCAACTGGTCCACGAGATCGACGCCGAATGCCTGGTGACTTCGGTCCCCGATAAGCTGCACTTGAGCATCAACGATTTGAAGCTCGGCGACGAGTTCACCGCGGCGAAAATCGACCTGCCCGCCGGCGTGACGCTGTTGTCGGACCAGGACCAGGTGATCGTCGAGTGTACGCAGCCGAAGGCGGAAGCAGAAGAAGAGATTTCGTCGGAAGGCGCCGAGCCCGAACTCATCGGCCGCAAGGCGGAAGAGGAAGAGGAGGAGTAAGGCTGGCGAGCCCATGAAATTGGTCGTAGGACTGGGCAATCCCGGCCGCAAGTACGAGGGAACGCGGCATAACGTCGGGTTCGAAGTGCTGGCGGAGTTAGCCCGGTTGCACGGCAGCGGCGGCAGCCGGTCGAACTTCCAGGGACAAACAGTCGATGCGAACTTGAACGGCGAGCGGGCATTGTTGCTCTGGCCGCACACGTTCATGAACAAGAGCGGCACGAGCGTCGTGCAGGCTCGCGATTTTTACAAGGTGGCCAATGAGGATTTGCTGGTCGTGTGCGACGACCTGAATCTTCCGTTGGCCAAGCTCCGCTTTCGAGCGCGAGGCTCGGCAGGCGGACAAAAGGGGTTGAGCGATATCATCCGTTGCCTGGGCGGCGAAGATTTCGCTCGGCTGCGGATCGGCATCGGCCAGCCGCCCCAAGGTTGGGACGCGGCCGACTACGTGCTGGGCAAGTTCGGCAAGCCGGAGCGGAGCGAAGTCGAGGCGGCAATCTGGCGAGCAGCCGATGCCGTGGTGATTTGGGCCCGCGAGGGCGTCGACGCTTGCATGAACCGATTCAACGCGTAATTCGAGATCATTTGTCAGAATACATGATGGCGTCTGGCGGCTCGCCAGAAGCCTGGACCGAGAACAACGGGTCGCAAACGCACGAGGAGTGAAGTCTTGGCGCAAAACGTCTACGAAGGTTTGTTTATTTTCGACTCCAACCGGTACAGCCGCGATCCGGTCGGCGTCTCCGGACAAATCACCGAACTGGTCACGAAGCTGGGCGGCGAGGTGCTGGTCAGCCGCTTGTGGGAGGAACGCCGCCTGGCCTATCCGATCAATGGCCAGCGAAAAGGAACCTACTGGCTCTCCTACTTCAAGCTGGACAGCAGCCAATTGACGGCGCTGGAACGCGATCTTCAATTGAGCGAAAGCATCTTGCGGTCATTGACGCTCAAGGTCGACCCGCGGATTGTCGACGCCCTGGTCAGTCACGCGCAAGCCACCGGCACGGATCTGGCCAAGAGCCGTCGATCCGAAGCCGCCAAGGCCGAAGATTCGGACGAGACCGAAGAAGAGTCGACGGGAGAAGAGGAAGAAGTCGCCGAGACGAACTAAGTCGCCGTTTGAATTGAGGAGCGTGGGGATATGGCGAGCTTTAACCGAGTGATCTTGCTGGGAAACTTGACGCGAGATCCTGAACTGCGGTACACCCCCAGCGGCACGGCGGTTACGGAAGTCGGCCTCGCCGTCAACGACCGTCGCAAGAATGCCAACGGCGAATGGGTCGATGAGACGACCTTTGTCGACGTGACGCTCTGGGGACGCACGGCCGAAATTGCAACCGAATATTTGACCAAAGGGTCTCCCCTGCTGATCGAAGGGCGGCTCAAGCTCGACCAATGGCAGGATAAGGAAGGCCAGAAACGCTCTAAGCTGCGCGTCGTCGGCGAGCGAATGCAACTGCTAGGCGGCAAGCCGGGCGGCGGCGGTGGTGGTGGCGGCGGCGGCGGCGGCAGGAGCGCGGGCGGCGGTCGAGGCGGCCCGGCCTACGATGAGTCGGAGTATGGCGCTCCGGCAGACCAATACAACGAACCGAGCAGTTCCCGCTCTGCGGGCGCTCCGGATGATGACATTCCGTTTTAAGCAATCTCTTGTTGGAAACTCTCCATGCCCAAACTCAGTAACAAGCTGGCTCAGGGCCAGAAACGCAAGGCCCATCGCGCCAGCAAACGCCTGCCGCGCGGACCGCATGGCGGCATTGAGCTGATGCTCATTCAATCCGTCGACCATCTCGGCAAGCAGGGAGACGTCGTCTCCGTCAAGCCGGGCTACGCTCGCAATTACCTGCTGCCCCAAGGGTTGGCGGCGCTGGCGACCGACCATCACAAGCGGATGATTGAAAAGCACCGCGCCCGACTGCAGGAAATCCAGAACGCCCGTTTGGCCGGTCTGCGAGCTCAGGCCGACGACTTGGGCCGCCAGAGCGTGACGATTGAAGCCAACGCCAATGACGAAGGACATCTCTACGGCTCGGTCGGGGCCACGGATATCGTCAACGCCTTGAAGAAGGCCGAGATCACCATCACGACCGACCAGGTGCGGCTCCGCGGCCCGCTCAAGGAACTCGGCTTGTACACCGTGCTGATCCATCTGGGGCACGAGGTCGAAGCCGAGTTGAAGGTCTGGGTCGTGCCGACCGTCAGCGACGACATTCACGAACCGAAGAAGCCTGCCGAGGCCAAATCCGCCTCGCCCGAGCCGAAGCAGGGCTGAGAACAGCCGCTTGTCGCGATCAAATTCCAGCAGCCAGGCGCCGCGGCAAAAAGCCGCGGCGCCTGGCTTTTTTATTTTCCTCCTCGGGTGATTCCCACGGCTCGCGCCAGCGTGGTAGAACAACAAACGGCGCAGCGCCCGGCGGCGGAACCGGCAACACACGGAGGGTCTCACACGCGATGGCAACTTTCGAGCGAAATGGCGACCGCGCAGCTCCCGCGCGCCCCGTGAGCGAAATTCTCGATCGCTTGCCGCCCCAGAATCTGCAAGCGGAACAAGGCGTGCTGGGCAGTTTGCTGTTGGACCCGGAACTGTGCGACGAAGTGGCGTTGCTGCTTAAGCCGGCCGACTTTTATTCGCCCGCCCACCAGGCGCTGTTCAATCACCTGCTGGCCATGCACAACGACGGCCTGCGGATCGACGCCACGTTGCTGCACGAACGCCTGAAGAAGTCGGGCGACCTGGAAATCATCGGCGGACTGGCCTATCTGGCCGAGGTGGCGGACTCCGTACCCACCGCGGCCAACGCCGCCTACTACGCCGAAATCGTCAGAGACAAGGCCACGCTGCGGTCATTGATTCACGCCAGCACGGAAATCCTGAGAGACGCGTACGATCAATCGCTGGAGAGTCGCGAATTGCTTTCCCGGGCTGAGGAACGCGTGTTCCGCATTCTGGAAGATCAAGGCGCCGGCGAACTGGCGGCGTTGCAGGACGTGCTGCACGAGGCGCTGACGCGGATCGACGCGCGCCTGGAAAAAGGGGGCGGCGTGGGAGGCATGCCGACCGGGTTCACGGACCTGGACGGCATGACCGGCGGCATGCACGAGGGCGAATTGTTGATCCTGGCGGCGCGGCCCAGTATGGGCAAGACGGCCTTCTCCAGTAACATTGCCGAACATGTGGCCATCGAACAGGGGCGCACCGTGCTGTTCGTCAGCCTGGAAATGTCGCGGCTGGAATTGGCCGAACGTATGCTTTGCGCGTACGGCCGGATCAACGGCCACAAGCTCCGCAACGGCTTTATCTCGGCGGGCGACCGCAGCAAGCTGGTGGGCGCCTCGACGAAAATGAGCATGGCCCCGCTGTTCATCGACGACACGCCGAGTCGCACGATGACCGAGATCGCCGCCACGGCGCGGCGTTTGAAGCGGCGCGAGAATCTGTCGCTGGTGGTGATCGACTATCTGCAGTTGATCGAGCCCGACAACGCCCGCGATCCGCGGCAGGAACAGGTGGCCAAAATCGCCCGCCGCCTGAAAGGACTGGCGAGAGAATTGAAAGTGCCGGTCCTCTGCCTGGCGCAGTTGAACCGCCAGGCTGAAGTTTCCAAAGACAACCGGCCCCGTTTGAGCCATCTGCGTGAAAGCGGCGCCATTGAGCAGGATGCCGACGTGGTGATGTTCGTACACCGCGACGAATACTACATGAACAATGAAGAGGACAAAGCGCGTGTCGCCGGGCAGGCCGACATTATCTTGTCCAAGCAGCGCAATGGACCGACCGGCGACGTCAAGCTCGCCTGGCTGCAAGATTACACCCGTTTCGAGAACCTTGCTCGCGACGAATACGATTTTAACAATACGGACGGATTCTGATCCGGTCGCTTCCGCCCTGTTTCGCCCGCAGCATTTTTCTCAAGCGTGGTCCGGCGGCCTTCGATCCGGCAATTGCGAGCCATCGTCCGCCTCTCTGTCTGCGAACGCGAGCGACATGCCGGTTCCCGTCAGCTTGGCTTCGCCGCGTTCGAAGTTCGCTTCGACAACCACTGGCGGACGAGCTTCGTCAGCTCGATGACCGTGACCGGCGCCAGCGAAAGCAAGAGGAGCATCAGCCACTCCTCAAACGGATAGGCGACGATCTCGAACACAGGCCGCGTGAACGGGAGCAGCACAATGCTGACCTGCAGCAAGCCGGAGATGGCCACCGCGCCGAAAACAAACGGATTGGTGAACGGACCGAGTTGAATGAAGGTCCAAGTGCGGCTGCGCGCGGCCAAGGCGCGGAACAGTTCGCCGAACACGACCACGCAGAAGGTCATCGTGCGGGCCCGGCTTTCGTCGCCCGGATGCGCCGCATGTACGATGGCAAACGCCGCCAGTCCGACGATTGCCAGCAAGATTCCTTGAAAGATGACGATGGCGCCGAGGCCCAACGAAAGCATCGATTCCTGCGGCGGACGCGGTTTCCGGCTCATGACTCCCGGCTCGGGCGGCTCCAGCCCCAAGGCCAGCGCCGGCAGTCCGTCAGTCACCAGGTTGATCCACAGCAACTGCACCGGCATCAACGGCGCGGGCCAGCCCAACAGGCTGGCGACCAGCATCAACAGCATCTCGCCGATGTTGCAGGAGAGGAGATAGGTCAGGAATTTCTGGATGTTGTCATAGATGGCGCGTCCCTCTTCCACCGCGCTGACGATGGAGGCGAAGTTGTCGTCCATCAGGATCATGGCCGACGTTTCCCGCGTCACGTCGGTGCCGGTGATTCCCATGGCAATGCCGATATCGGCCGCCTTCACCGCCGGCGCATCGTTCACGCCGTCGCCGGTCATGGCGACCACTTCGCCGCGTCCTTTCCAGGCCCGCACGACGCGCAGCTTATGCTCGGCCGTCACGCGCGCATAGACGCTGATCTGCTCGACCTGTTCGGACAGTTCCTCGTCGGACAACGCGTCTAACTCGCGCCCCGTCACAACTCGGTCAGCCTGAGTCGCCATGCCGAGTTCCCTGGCAATGGCCGCCGCCGTGGCCGGATGGTCTCCGGTGATCATGATCGGGCGGATGCCGGCCGCGCGGCAGGTCGCCACCGCCTGTTTAACTTCTTCCCGCGGCGGGTCGATCATGCCCGCCAGACCGACGAACACCAGCTCTTCTTCATTGAAGGCATCGCTCTCGTCGCAATAGTCGCGATAGGCGAAAGCCAGCACTCGCAGAGCATCGTCGGCCATCCGGGCGTTGTCGCGTATAATGTCTTGCCGCCGCTCCTCCGTCAGCATCGTGACACAGCCGCCGCGGCGCTCCGCCGTACATTTCGCCAGGATCGCTTCGGGGGCCCCTTTGACGAACATCACGACGCCGTCGTCTTGCGGCAGCACGACCGACATCGCCTTTCGGTCGGAGTCGAATGGCATTTCGTAGATCACGCGCCGACCATGGTCCGGACCTTCGAGCCCTGCTTTCATGGCCGCGACGATCAGCGCTCCTTCGGTCGGATCGCCTACCACCTGCCAGGCGCCTTCGCCGTCGCCCGTAGGAAAGACCTGGGCGTGGTTGCAGCGGCTGCCAATTTCAAGCAGCAGCATCAGTTCGCCGTCGTCCTGAGCGCGGACCGCGGTTTCCTGGCCGTCGGCGGTCCGGCGGAATTCGCCGTGCGGCGCATAGCCGGAACCGGTGATGCGGTAGGGCTCGCCGCCGGCGACGAGCTCGCGCACCGTCATTTCGTTGCGGGTCAAGGTGCCGGTTTTGTCCGAACAGATCACGGTGACTGAACCGAGCGTCTCGACGCTGGGCAGCTTGCGAATCAACGCGTTGCGGCGGACCATCCGCTGCAGGCCGAGCGCCAGCGACACGGTGACCACGGCGGGCAACCCTTCAGGCACGGCCGCAACCGCCAAACTGACCGACAACAAAAAGGCATCGATCAAGGCATCGCCATGCCAAAGCTTCAGCGCAAAGACGATGCCCACCAGCACCAGACAGATCACGGCCAGGACCTTGCCAAGCCGGGCCAGCTTCCGCTGCAGCGGCGTCGGTTCGGCTTCATACGCTTGCAGCATGCCGGCGATCTGCCCGAGTTCCGTCTGCATTCCGGTGGCCGCGACCACGGCGCGGGCCTTTCCGCCGGCAACGACGGTTCCCAGGTAGACCATGTTGCGCCGGTCTCCCAGCGAAACCTCTTCGGCCAGCACGCAGTTCGCGTCCTTGTCTGAAGGCAGGCTCTCGCCGGTCAATGCCGCTTCCTGCACGCGCAGCGAGAAGGCTTCGAGCAAGCGGGCGTCGGCCGGCACGTTATCTCCGGCGTCGAGATCGATGATGTCGCCCGGGACAAGCTCGCGCGACGGCAAGGGCTGCAGCTTGCCGTCTCGCAACACGCGAGCCAGCGGCGCGGCCAGTTCCTGCAACGAGGCCAAGGCCCGCTCGGCTTTTTCTTCCTGTACGAATCCCAGGATGGCATTCAACAGCACGATGGCGATGATCGCCGTCGCATCGGTCCACTCGCCCAGGGCGCCGGAGACGATGGCTGCGACAATCAGCATCCAGACGACGACTTCGTTGAATTGACTGAAGAATTTCCGCCATAGAGGTTCGGGCGGAGAAGAGGCCAGTTCGTTCCAGCCATAGCGCTCGCGGAGTTGCGAGGCTTGCTTTGACGAGAGCCCTTGTTGCTCGTCGGCGTCGAGGGCCAGCAGAACGCTCTTTGCGGATTGCGCGTGCTCGGCTCTTGGCGGCATGGAAACGTTCACAGGAAAGGGCTCAGTAGCGCTGGCATGTTACCTGTTATCGACATCAAGCGTTAAAAAGGCGCCCGGAGCCTCCGCCTAGGCTCCTTGCGCGGATCACAAGCGCTCCCTGGACCGAAACGGCGCCGCCAGCGCCGTCCGTACCAGGACAAACCTACTTGCCCGACTTGGCCGCCGCCGGTTTCGCGACGCCGAGCGACTTCATCAGCTTTTCATTCTCGAGTTCGGCCGCCTTGAGTTCCTTGGCGATCTCTTCCGACAAAGCTGCAACGCTCTTGCCTTCCGTAACGCCCTTTTCGAGCTTGGCGATAAGCGCCTCTGCCTTCATCTGATGGGCTTCGATCGCCTTCAGATGGGCTTGCAGTTGCTTGTCGTCCTTGGCTTCCTGCTGCAGCTTGCCGTATTCCTTCTTGGCCGTGGTCAGGTTGCGTCGCATCTCGCCAGCGTGTTCCTGAGCGGTTTCAATCGGAACCTGATTGTAACTGCGCCCGTAGTAGCCGAGCGTTTCCGCGTGGCTTATGGCGCCCTGGTGATAGGACGAAGCGCTGTGGGGCCTGAAGTAATTCCCCGTGATTTTCCGGTCCGCACGAAACGACGGGTCTTCAGCCAGGGTGAACTGGGACAGCGACAGCAGGCTGCCCGCCGCAACGGCAAGCATCAACACTCTAGACATCATTTGCTCCTTGAACTGGGAAATAAAAAAGCGCGGGTCATTACGTTCAACGCGCTCCCGAGCACAAGGTTAGCTCCTGACGAGCGGCCGCCGGCGCCCCCAACAGCGATTGGCATGCCAATCTCGCACTCCGCCGCGGGCGGGCGCCGCAGCCCTCGCCGAACATCATTGCAAGACAGAGACTTGCGTCTAAATGCCCAGCAGAGACCGGCGGCCGATCCCGCTCGTTGTTCTTGACCAGCCGTGGGCCTTGTGACAATTATCCGGCACGAGGTCTGTGCGTATTCGCACGCCCCCCGGCGCTGCACGGCGATGACTGACCCCATTCAGGCGCTGCCGCTTCTGAGATCCTCAGCCTCCCTCGGATCGACCCGAACCGGCGCGATCCGACGGAAGCCAGCTTGCATGAGCGGCAACCGCCGCACAAGACTGGACTGCCAAGCTTACGGGTTGCCGGTGTTCCAATCCCAGACTTTCATGCCTGCATAGACGTTGTCACGGTAGGTGTTCCAGAACTTGTTGGCGTAGTCTCCCGCATCGTAGCGATCTGTCCACATCAGCACGCCGCGATTGCCATAGATGCCGCCTTGTTCGTCACGGAAATCCCCCGGGGCATATCGCCGGCCTCGTGGCGGCATGTCGTGCAAGTGGGTTCGATAAACATCCGCCACGCCCGGGTAGTTGACGTAGTCGTCGAACTCGTATCGCCCGCGAAGATTCGTCCGCGGTCTCGCCGCCGAAACCGACGAGGGCATGGAAACGCGCGGGCGGTTTTCAGCGGCGTACGGGCTGTAAGGGGTATACTCGCTGACATAAGGACGGCTGGAGCGCGATGTAACTGCGGGCTTGCGCCGGCGCATCCGCTGCATGGCGGCGGCAAACCCCGCTGAGTAACCGCGCTGGTAGGAATCATCTTGCGCGGCGGCTTGCCGGACCGACTCCCCCTCCTTCTTGTCCGCCTTTGTCTCGGCATTCGCGGCAGATGCGAACAGAACGCTCGCAGCGCAAGCAACCAACATCGTTTTTGGGTACAGCATGGCTTTTCTCCTCACCGTCCGGTCTTTCACCGGGCAAAAAATAGCACCCGGCGACTGTGTCGTGAAACCTACGACCAAATGTCGCAAGGGCTGCGCCGTTGCTCGACGATTTCTCGGCGCGCTGCGGAACGACGGGAATCAAACGGCGCGGCATCTATAGCGTGCGGAGGGATGCGGGCGCCCGACGAGAGGGGGCGGCTGCAAGCGAATGCCAGTAGTGAGCGAAACGCTCCAAGGCAGCAAAATCG
>DASZUP010000168.1:0-5974 GCA_035547635.1 Pirellulales bacterium | reverse complement strand
GCCTCGGCCGGTTGGCGCGACGTTCATGTCCGGCTCTCGGGGCCTCGCCAGGCGGAAGTGGCGGCGGCCTTCAAACGTCTCTGGCAGCGGGTTCATCTTCGCCGCCGCCCGCGGCACACCCGTTGGCGGCTGCGCGACATGCTCAGTAGCCGCGCCGAACAGATCGACTTTTTCGATTCACGCCCCTGGTTCAAGTATCACCAGCCGTCGCGCGTGCTGGCGCCGCTGGTCCGCCGCGCGCGGCGCAGCATCACGGTCTCGATGGCCTATTTCATTCCCGAGGGGCGCGTGCTGCGAGAACTCTTGCGGGCGGCGAAGCGGGGCGTCAAGGTGCGAGTAATCATTCCCGGCAAAAGCGACGTCCGCGCCGTACAGTGGGCCACTCGCCATCTGTACGCCAGACTGCTCAAACGCGGGATTCGTATTTACGAACGGCAGGACCAGATGTTGCATAGCAAGGTCATGGTTATCGACGACGCGCGGAGCGTGATCGGCTCGTGCAATCTCGATCCGCGCAGCCTGCGCATCAACCTGGAATTCCTAGCCGTCATTCATTCGCGGGCGATGGCGCGAGCCTTGAACCGCATCGCCTGCTTCGAGCTGCGCAACAGCCGCCGCATCACTCTGGCCGATGACCTGCGGCGGACCTGGGTCGAGCGGCTGCTCGACCGGATCGCCTGGTCGTTTCGCCGCTGGCTGTAGACGCACCGCATCAGCGCTTCAGCGTGGCGTTCGGGTCCTTTGGCTTGGCAGGCGCCGCGTGGCTGAATTCGAGCGAGCCGAAATCGTCCATCTTGATGTCGTTGGTCGTCGGCCAGAACCAGATCTTGCGGGCCGAGAGATTCGATCGCGGCGCGCCGGGCCGTTCCTGGCGGAAGAGTTGGGCCTTGGCCAGGCCGTCGCCGTCGAGGGTCAGCAGATCTTTGGTCCGCTCGTACTTCAACCGCCGGGAACGCGAGAGGAATTGCGAGCCTTCCGCCACGGCGTTTCCGTCGGCCGTGAGCTCGAAGGCGGCCTCGTCGTCAACGGCCGTTCCGGCCTGGGCGATCTCGAGCCGATCGCAGGTCAGCACGAAGCCTTCCTCTCCCAGCAGCTTGGGGCGTTCCGGATCGAGCTCGGCCTGCCAGTTGCCTACCGGACCGTAGACGCAACGGACCATGTTCTCGAAATTGGTAATCTGCCGATGCTGATTGCCGGTCATCCGCCGCTGGAATTTCACCTTCAAGTACGACAGTCCGGGGCCGCGCGACTTGGCGCTCGGCTGCTTGCTCTTTTGCGACCTGGCGCCGGGCAGGGCCATCTTCTTATCGCCTTTGTCGTACCAGACGCGCGTGACCCAGCCGTCCGGCCCGTTGGCCAAGACGTCTCCGGAAGCGTACTGGTAGGTCAGATCGCGTGCGTGCATCCGCTCGATCGAGACGACATGGCCGCGTTCGTCATAGCCCAGGTTTTGCATGTCGACGCCCCCGCCGCAGAACACTTGCCTGACTTCGGGCCGATCATTCGTCCCGCCGGCGCCAAACCGAATCTTCTTGGTGAAGTCGACCTTGAGCAGCGGCGTACGAATTTCGGAAGCCTGTCGCTTGGCCAGCACGTCGCGTTCGAACTGGGCCGTTTGCCCGTCGAAATCCATGCGGCCCGTCCAAGTAACCTCCAGACGCTGCCCTCCGGAATTCGGCAGCGGCCGGCCGTCGAGCCCCTGGTCGGCGGGCAGCGAGAGATATCCGATGCCGTCAATCCACAGACGGTTCGTGCCGCGGTGCAGATGAATGGCTCCGGTCCGCTGCCGAGTTCCGCCTTCTAAACGCATGCCACGCGCGTCGACGCAGGCGGGTTGGCCGGTGACCGTGACGATGGCGTTTTCGGGCTCGTGCTGCTTCATGTGCAACTGATCGCCTTCAATCACCAGCGGCTGCTCGCCGGGGTTTTCCGTTTGGGTTTCCGCGCAGTGTACGTTGCCGTTGAGAACGACGTCGGTGATCTGCGTTGGTCCGCCCGCGTCTCCCGGCAGGATGGCCTTCGCTTGCAGCACGTAGCCTGAGACATGGAATTTCTGCTTGGAACTCGCACGCTCCACAGGCTCTTCCGGAGGCGGCGCTGGCGCCGGCGGCCCGGCGGCAGGCCCCGGCGCTGCAACAGGAGCCACGGGAGCGGGCTGCTGGAACCAGAGCCGAATTTCTCCGACCGAGCCTTGCAGTTGCGCCGAATCAATCCACGCATTTCCTTTGGCGAGCATTCTGGCGGGAACCAGCTTCTTGCGAGGCGGCTGGCCGGGCGCCGCGGCCGGCGCCGGAACTTCATTCAGCCAGAGATGAATCTCTTCGGCGTCCAAACTGCCGGTACCCGGCAGTTCGACGTGCGCCTTGCCCCGCACCGCCAGCCACCGCTCGTCTTCGTCCGGCATGAAAGACAGCGACTGCGTCCACCGCGCGTGAAGCTGCTCCACTGCCTTGCCGGCCGTCTGGCCGGGGGGCGGATTGCCGCGGAGCCAGCCTTTGCCGCGGGCCTGCATCATCCGCGGCGGTCCTTGCGGATCCGCCGGATTGGACTCGAATTCCAACTCCTGCGCGTGAATCTCCTGCGGCGGCTGGCCATTGCGGCTTTCTTGCCGGAGGAAGGCCTCCTGCTTGTCAAAAAGCTTGCCGCGCTGGTTTTTGATATCGTACTCAAGCCGTTGGCCGCGCGCTTCCACGCCGTTCGACGGAGAGAGCAGCACCACCGGGTTGCCCCGCGCGGTCATGCGCGTCGGACGCAGCTTGGGCGAGCTTTTCTCCGCCTGGTTTGCATCTTGAGGTTGCGGCTCAGCGGCGGTCGCCGGCGCGGCCTCGAAGAACAAGTTGAGCAGTTCGCAAGTCAATTTGTCGCTCGGCGCGTCGGGATTCAGCCGCACCACGGCGACGTGGTCGTGGAACGTGGCCACGTATCGAATCAGGTCGAAGTGAAACGGACCGGTGCAGGTGACTTCGACGGGCGGCTGAGGTTGTGCGTCTTTGGACTCAGGCGGCGCCGGCTTTTCCGCCCCGGCGCCAGGCGGCGCCGCCCCCGAGGGAAACATGTTGGCATTGCCTGGCTGCAGCCGCATGCGGACGTCGCGAGCCAGTTCCAAACGCTTCATGGAACCAAACTGGCTGCTCTCCGGCCGCGCGGCCTTCTCGGCGGGGGTGGCCAGTTCGATATACAGGTCCTTGCCCTCGCCTTGATTCACGCCGTGGCGGAACTTGATCTCGTGCGGCGTCGAGACCCGATTCTCCGCCAGCTTCACGTCGCGAGTCTCAATCCGCAAATCGTCCTCGGGCCCCGGCAGGCGCTGATCGCTGCGAATCACGACGTCGCCGATCAACTCGGCGCCTACCAGCTTGCCGACGTCGCCGCGTTTCAGATCAAAGGGCGCGTCGAATTGTAAAATGGCGCCCCGCGGCGATCGCAGCACGATCGCTTGCCGGCAGCGTTCCTCTTCGCTGGCGTAGTCTCCCTGGGGCATGAAGACCAGGCTGCACGGCGTCATGCGGACGAAATGGGGATCTTCCAGCCGCGTGTGTTCTTTCCACAGCAGCTTGCCTTGCGCCGTTTCCAAAACCTTCGGCGAGCTGAGCTCCCAGTCGCCTTGGCGAAACCAGTACAGCAGTTCCTTGCGTTGGTCCTGCACAATCCCCATCGCATTGCGCCGCTGGGCGGCGCTGGAACCGGCGGAATCGTGGCGCACCGCCGCAGGCTCAATCAGCGGCACCGCCAGCAGCGAGTAAGCGCCGTAAGCGGAAAGAACCAGCACGAAGCTGATGACGATGCGTGTGATGCGTGCGAGCACGAACTAGGCGTCGTATTGTTGGAGGAGGTCGTCCCAGCGCTGCTGGGATTTGAGGATCAGTTCGATGGTTTCGCGCACGGCGCCCGAGCCGCCCGCCAGGTTCGTCACGTAATGGGCCGCCTGTCGCAATTCCTGGCACGCGTCGGCCACCGCCACGCCCAGTCCGGCCAGTTTGACGGCCGCCAGATCAGGCAAGTCGTCGCCGATATAGCAAACGTGATCCGGCGAGAGCTCCAACTCGGCGATCAGCTCCCGCAAGGCGACTGCCTTCTGTTCGGTTCCTTGCCGCACGAGATTGATTCCCAGTTCCGTGGCTCGGATATTCACGATGTGCGAATTGCGTCCGGTAATCAGCCCGAATCTTCCCCCCGCGCGTTGCCAGAGCTTGATGCCCATGCCGTCGCGAATGTGAAAACGCTTGGTTTCGATCCCTTCGTTGTCGAACTCGATGCTGCCGTCAGTCAGCACTCCGTCGACGTCGGACACGATCAGTTCGATCGCCTGGCAACGTTTGACTAGAGTCATCTACGGATCCGGGGGTGAAAATGGTTCGAGCTGGCCCGTATTTGGCAAGCTTTGCTGAATGTTCCTGCACATCCGTTTGCCTGGGCTCGGCAACTTGCGTTCGCAACAACGGGGAGAACGTGAAGCTGATCAATGCATCGCGGCGATTTGAAACTTGCTCTGCATTCTCCTCGGCGCCGTTAGGAAGCCGGTCAAGAAAGCCGGACGCCGAAGCGATTCTGCGCTCTTAGCCGTCTTCTTCCGGGATCATACCTACGATATCCGTGATGTCGAGCAAACCGACCGGCGCTCCGTCCGCGTCGACGACGGGCAACTCGCTGATTTTCAATTCGGCGATGATCGCCACGGCGTCGCTGAGCATGGCGCCCAGCGGAACGGTGCGCGGACGCGAGGTCATGACCTTGGAGATCGGCTGATCGAAGGCCTCGTCGCAACGCGTTTCGAACAGTCTCGCCAGATCGCTGTCGGTGAACAACCCGCTCAATCGGCCGTCGTCGTCGACCAGCAGGATGGCGCCGCTGCGCCGTCCGGGCCGGCGTAACGCGGCGAAAACTTCTCGCACGTTCTGCGAATCGCGGGCAATGCGGCACTCCTCGAGCGGTCGCATCTGGTCCTCCACTTTCCGCAGCTTTCGTCCCAGGCTGCCGGCCGGATGCACGCGGGCGAAGTCGGCATGGCCGAAGGCCAGCAGACGGCTGGCGACCAGCGCCAGTGCATCGCCTAAGGCCAGCATCGCCGTGGTGCTGGTGCTCGGCGCCAGGCCCAAGGGGCAGGCCTCTTTCAGCGGTCCCAACTCCAGGATGACGCGGGCGGCCCGGCCCAGCGTGCTGCCGGCGCGGCTGGTTACGGCGATGATCGGCGCCCCCAATTCCGCGAGTGAAGGGAGCAGCCGCACGACCTCTTCCGTTTCGCCGCTTTGCGAAAGGACCAGCACGACGTCGTCGGGATGGACGCGTCCCAGGTCGCCGTGAACGGCTTCCGCCGGATGCAAAAAAATGCTGCGAGTTCCGGTCGAGGCCAGAGTGGCCGAGATCTTCTGGCCAATCAGTCCGGCCTTGCCCATGCCGGTCACAACGACCGTGCCGCGGCAACTGGAGAGGTATTCGATCGCCTGGCAGATCGACCCGTCGAGCCGGCGCGCCAGCTTGTCCAGGGCCTGGGCCTCGATCTGGATGATCTCGCGAGCGTAGCTGATTTGCTCGAAAGGAGTTAGGTAGCCCAACGGGGACGCGGCTTCGCTTGCCATCGACGTGTCTTCCTTGACGGGTCGGTTCAGGGGCGGGGGGATTCTAGTCGTGACCTGCAGCCATGACAATGTAGACCCGCCGCGTGAGACGTTTTTTTCAGCCCGACCCGCGGGTTGTACGATAGAAGAAACACTACCGAATACGCTGCCTGTAGGTTTTGACAGCTTCCTGACCGCTGGCGGGCCCTGAGATCGCAAGCTAAGATTGACCGCTTGTCTTGTAGGCGGATGAACGGACCAAGGGGGCCGCAAAAAGTCCGCGTGCGATTTTTTTCGCAGCCCGCCTGCTCACTTTTTTTGAGGTGGAGTCGCTCTGTGATCGTTACGACGAAAGAACTCTTCGAACAAGCCTATGGCAAGTACGCCGTGGGGGCCTACAACATCAACAACTTGGAGCA
>DASZUP010000167.1:0-4189 GCA_035547635.1 Pirellulales bacterium | reverse complement strand
GCGGCCACCTACGCCTCGAGCGGCCGGATGGAGCTGGACACAGTGCCTGACAGCCGCGGCGCCACGATCAACGTTCACTATTCGCTCAGCCCGTTGCCGCAAACCGGCTACCATCCGCGGCTGGCTGACGACCGCGTCGGGTACTTCCTGACGGCGATTAAGGACTTTTCCAAGAAGAGCGACGAAGACCGCTTCGTGCGGTACATCAACCGCTGGGATCTGCAAAAGAACGATCCTTCGGCCGAATTCTCGACGCCCAAGAAACCCATCACCTTCTACCTGGAAAAGACGGTGCCGTTCAAGTATCGCAAGCCGATCAGCGACGGCATCCTGGAGTGGAACAAAGCCTTTGAAAAAGCCGGCTTCTACAATGCCATCCAGGTCATCCAGCAGCAGGAATCCGACGACTGGGATCCGGAAGACGTGCGTTACAACACGTTCCGCTGGATTACCGCGGGCGCCGGCTTTGCGATGGGCCCCAGCCGCGTGAACCCGACCACCGGCCAGATTCTGGACGCCGACATCATTTTCGACTCTGACTTCGTGCAGTTCTGGAAGCGGGAGTACGAGACTTTCACGCCGGAAAGCGTCGCCGCCTTGACCGGCGGCCCGCTGGATTTGCAAAGCTACGAGAAAGAAGTCGGCAAACTGCCGCAGGCGCATCAGCACAGCCTGCTCTGCCGCTGCAACTTGCACAACGGCATGTCGCGCGAGCTGGCTCTCGGCGCCACGGTGTTTTCCGTGCGCGGCAGCGCCAAATCGGCGGCTCAGCAAGAGAAGATCATCATGCAGGGCCTGAAGGAAGTGGTCATGCACGAGGTCGGGCACACGCTCGGGCTGCGGCATAATTTCAAGGCCAGCACCATGCTTTCGCTGGCCGAGTTGAACGATCCCGCCAAAACCAAAGAGACCGGCTTGACCGGCTCCGTGATGGATTATGCTCCCGCGAACATCGTACCCACGGACATGAAGCAAGGCGACTACTACTCGACCACCATCGGCCCGTATGACATGTGGGCCATCGAGTACGGCTATAAGCCGTTGTCGGGCGGTACGGAGGGCGAAGTTGAAGAACTGAAGAAGATCGCTTCTCGCGCCGCCGAGGCGCCGTTGGCTTTTGCCACGGACGAGGACACTCGCGGCATCGACCCGGACCCGCACAGCAACCGCTTTGACCTGGGCGCCGATACGCTCGAATACGCCAAGGCGCGAGCCAGGCTGGTCAGCGAGTTGTGGCCGGACGTGGTCAACAAGGTCACGGCGGACGGCGACGGCTACCAGCGCGCCCGTCAGGCCTTCGGCGTGCTGTTGAGCAATTACGGCCAGGCGATGTACGTCGCCTCGCGGCAGGTGGGCGGCATTCTGGTCAACCGCGACCACAAGGCCGACCCGAATGCTCGTCCGCCGTTTGTCGTGGTTCCTGCGGCCAAACAGCGCGAAGCCTTGAAGTTGATTGAAGAGCAGGTCTTCAGCGACAAACCGTTCAGCTTCCCGCCCGAGCTGTACAACCAGTTGGCCGCCACGCGCTGGTACCACTGGGGCAGCGATATGCCCAACCGGGTCGACTATGCAATTCACGAAGTGATCGGCATGTGGCAGGACCGGATCTTGTCGCAGTTGCTGTCTTCGCTCACGTTGGAGCGGATGCACGACGCAGAGTTGAAGGTTCCGGCCGACCAGGACGCGATGACCACGGCCGAGTTGATCTCTTCGTTGACGAACTCGATCTACAGCGAGGTCGGCGCGCTCAAGCCGGGCGAATACACCAATCGCAAGCCGGCCATCAGCTCGTTGCGCCGCGACCTGCAGCGGCGCTACCTCAAGCGGATGGCGTCGATCGCAATGGGGCAAAGTTTCGCTCCGGACGATTGCCGCTCGGTCGCCAGCTCTGAGTTGGCGGCGCTGGAGGGCCGAGTCAAGGCGACGCTGGCGCAGCCGGATCTGAAGCTGGACGCCTATAGTCGGGCCCATCTGGAAGACACGGCCGCCACCATCCGCAAAGTGCTCGAAGCGCGGTTGAACTTGCTGACTCCCTGATTCACTCGGCAAGAAAACTTCGTAAGATAAGACGACCCGCGCCGGCAGGCGATCTGGATTAACCAGCTCGCCTGCCCGCCGTTTTGGGCGTATGAACCGTTCCCATCTGGCACAAGGAGCTTCAAGCGTGAAGCTGGTCGTCGCCATCATTCAACCTACCAAGCTCGAACCGCTGCGCGACGCGCTCGTCAGAGTGGGCGTCACGCGGATGACCGTCTGCGACGCTCAGGGCTTCGCCCGGCAACGCGGCCGCACCGAGATGTATCGTGGTCACGAGTATAAAACCAACCTGCTCCGAAAGGTGGAGCTGGAAATCCTGGTCAACGATGACTTCCTGGACCGCACGATCGACACGATCCTGAGCGTGGCTCGGAGCGGCGGCGACGGAACGATCGGCGACGGGAAGATCTTCGTGCTGCCCGCTGAGACCGTAGTCCGCGTCAGCGATCGCGTTCGCGGTCCGGAAGGAGTCTGAGCCTGCCGATGCCTGCTTTGTTATATACGGCCGATCTGGCTTGCTCGTCCAAAGTCAGCGGCGCCGCCGCCCGCGCCGGCGTTGATTTGACCGTCGCCATGAGCGTGGCGGCGCTGCTGGAGAAGGCCGGCGCCTTGAATCCCGAGCTGGTCATTCTCGACCTCGCGGCCCCGGGCATTGTCCCTGGAGAGCTTATCGGGCAATTGAAAGCCCTGGCATCGGCGCCGCGCGTGATCGCCTTCGGGCCTCACGTTCACGAAGCCAAGCTGGCCGCCGCCGCAGAGGCCGGCTGCGACGCCGTCCTGGCGCGAGGTCAGTTTTACGCGCAGCTCGAGTCGTTGCTCAAGTAGCTTCGAGATCGTGCCGCTACAAGGCGGCTTCGAGGCCGGCGCCGGCGTTCCGCCTACTCCTGCGGCTCGTCGCTGGCGGATGGTTCCTCACCGCTCTCGCCGTTGGTCGACTCTTGCGCCGGCTCTTCTTTGGCGACCGTCGGAACTCCCGCGGCGTCTTTTTCCAGCGTGGGCAAGCCATACGCCTCGCGCGGGCCTTCCGTGTGGATATCGTCGATTTCCGTACCGTCGTCGTCGCGTCGCAGCAGCAGGTAAATGGCCGTCGAAGCGGTCCAGAAATAGCTGTAGACGAAGCCCAAAGCGACCAGCCGGACGCAACCGCTCCAGAAATGAATCAACGAACCGCCCCAGCGCCCCATCGTTCCCAGCGCCTCGGCGTCGCCTAGCGCGTGCCATTGGGCGACTCGCTCCTCTCCGGCGCCCCAGCCCGCGGCCCATTGCGGCAGATAGACGACCGCCTCGGCGAAATGCTGAACGAACAGCCAGCCCAGCCCGCCGAGAAAGGCGACAACCGCGGCGTAAAACAGGTAGTGCAGCGGACGATGATAGACGTAAGACCAGGCCCGGCTGAGCGCGTCGAAGCTATCCGTTCCTTCGGAGCTGATCGTGGGCCACATCAGCGGCCAGCCGAACAGCAACGCCAACAGCAACAGCGCCATGAACAGTCCGGCCAACAGGGCCAGCGGCCATAAGATGCCGGCGATTAACACGCCGAGATCGAAACGCATCAACAACCCGAGCACCCAGACCGGGCAGGCGGCCATCAGCACGCCCAACAGCGGCAACAGGGGCGCCGCAAAATAGCTTTGCCATTTGCCGACGGCGTAGCCCAAGGCCGCGCGCACGCCGACGTTTTCTTCGCGGCCCAACTGCAACGCGGCCCGGCGAGTGATCGCGCCGCCGAAGACGGACCAGACGGCCGCCGCCCACAGACAGGCCAGCGCCAGGAAGCCCAGCCCGGTTATGCCCAGATCGCCGCGGAACAGACTCTGGAATGGCGCCCGCAATTGCTGCCAGGCGCCGATAAACGGATTGGCCGGATAGCGACCAAGCGCCGGCGGACTGCCGCGCCAGGCCTCGCCGACCGGCGCCAGGGTCTCGGCGGCGGAACGCTGCGGCACGACGACGAGTTCCCCTTGCGGCGTATCGACGACCATGGCGCTCCAGGGGCAGCTCTTATAAGACCCGATCCAGCTTTTCAGCGGCGCTTCTTCCGTGCCGCCGAACACCAGCGCCAGCAGCCACCAGCCGAACACCGTGGCCAGCACGCCGGTCGCCCCCAGCATCAACTGCCAGACTTGAACCGCCACGCGAAACGAGCGCACCA
>DASZUP010000166.1:0-4116 GCA_035547635.1 Pirellulales bacterium | reverse complement strand
TGCGAGCGAGCCTTCGCTCGCAGAAAACTTCGACACTTGTGCGACGTGCAGGCCGCGCCGCTTCTCAACTTCGCGCACAGGCGCGACGATTTTCAACCGGCGAACAATGGGCGAGGGCGTACTGCCGGCCCGGAACGCCCGGGGCATGCACGCTTCGGACATGGCCGGCGGTTCGCCGCAATAGAGCCTGACGGCGCCGCCGCCCGGCGTTGTCGCCGGGCGGCTTGGCGTCGTCAACGGGGGGAGTTCGCGGCCCGCGGCAACTCCCGTCACAGATCAGAGGTTGCTGGCAGCGCCTTCGTCGCCGCTCTTCGAGCCCATGGCGCCCCATACGCCATAGGGGCTGGGGCCGACGTTTTGAACCTCCGGCAGGCCGAGGTTGCCGGTATTGACGTTGTCGCTGATGAAGCGCACCGACCCGTCAACCATCACGCCATTCACGCCGGCGGGATGGCTGCTCGAGGGCGCATAGGCGCCGCCCGGACTGTCATTGTAACCGCACGTGGAGCAGAGGCTGCTGGGCATCAGGCAGGAAGGAGAGTTCGGCGCCAGCACAGTGGTAAATCCGCAGCGAGTCGTCTCGCAGTCGGTCCAGTTCGTGCCGAACGCGCCGAAGACCTGCGTCGGATCGGCGTAATACGTTCCCTGGGCGGTCGCCAGGCACGCCCCGGGGCTGCTGCTCAGGCTCGACATGCCGACGACCGTTCCTTGCCGGACGTTAACCTTGGTCTGGGTGTTGATGCTGAAGTTCACGCGGAGCCGTTCGCTCATGGCGATGGTATTGCTCGCGCCGTCGGTCACCATGTTAAGCTTCACCGCCCAGTGTCCCGCGAACATTCCTCGGCTCCAGTTCAGCGGGTCGGGATTGTACTGGTAGTTGTTGTAGATTGAGTCGCCATGGCTGAACGCATAGTTATTCTCGCCGACGGCTCCCGCGGCAGGGCGCGGCCGGATATCTGATGGGCAAAGCAAGCTGGCAACCTGGACGTTCCAGTTGGCCCAGCTATACCATCCGGGCGGGCCGTAGGGCGAAGCCATCTGGCTTGCATTGCCCGCGCTGTTGCCGCCGGCTCGGATGCTTTCGTAGAGCGCCTGCTGCTCAATGAACGGCAGCAGCGGAATAAATGGACTCACTCGCGTGCAGTTGCCGGTGTACGTGCCGCCCCAACCGACGCAAGTTCCGGTGCCGCCGCAACCCAGCGGAAAGGAACCATGAACGTCATGGTAGTTCTGCAGGCCAAGCCCCAACTGTTTGAGATTGTTGACGCATTGAGAGCGTCGCGCCGCCTCGCGCGCGGCTTGTACGGCCGGCAGCAACAGGGCGATCAAAATGCCGATGATGGCAATCACTACCAGCAGTTCGACTAGCGTGAACCCTGATTTGACGCGTGCTCGGTCGGATGCTCGCGTCGACGCATTTCTGACCGAGAAGCGGAACCCCGTATACATTGTTACAAACCTTTCGAGAACGACGAGACAAGCAGGATTGGGAAGACCACTGGCAATATGAGCGTGCCGTGAGATCGGTGTCAATGTGCTTATTACTAACAAATACTTAACGTACTCCGTTGTTTTTATGCGTATCTTCAGTCGTGTGGTGCAACTAAAAGTATCGCCGTTATGTAATAAATAAATAACGTCCAGAAGATTACCACCGGACACTCGCCGGGCGTTGGATCCCGCCTGCGCGAAACGCACCCCAAGGCTGGACCAGCTCGGAACAGATGCTTCCTCTCCGCGGGCGCGAATTGGCGCCGCCCATCGCCGCCCACCGCCGCGTGCGCCCGCTAGACCCCGCCGCCCTTGACTCTACTGTGAACACAGTAGATACTACAGCCACAGTAGAAGGAGTCCCGCATGATGGCGAAAAAGAAACCGCAGCCGTCGGATTTGGAGCTGCAAGTTCTCGGCGTGTTATGGAGTCGCGGAGCGACGACCGTCCGCGAAATCCTGGAGTCGCTGCCCGACGGCAAACGCCGGGCGGATACCTCGGTGCTCTCGGTCGTGCAGGTGATGGAAAAAAAGGGGCTCGTCAAGCGCCAGCGCGAGCGGGACGGATTGGCGCATGTCTTTCGCGCAGCAGTTTCGCGCAGCCAGATCGTGGGGCCGCTGCTGGAAGGGATGATCCGCAAGCTGTTCGGCGGCAGCCCGGCGGCGGCCGTGCAACAACTGCTGACCGAAACCAGGCCCAGTGCCAACGAGATCCAGGAAGTTCGCCGCTTCCTGGACGAGTTTGAGAAAGGCCAATCATGAACCTGCGTCTGTTCGAGTCGCTGCCATCGGAACCGTTCGTCCGCATGGCCCTCGTGTTGCTGCATTCAATCTGGCAAGCCAGCCTGCTGGCCGCTCTGCTGTGGCTGGCATTGCGCGTTTTTGCAGCCGACCATCCCCAAGCTCGCTATCGGCTCTCCGTGGCGGCGCTGGCAATCGTCGTCGGAATGGCGGTTTTCACCTGGTCGTTTCTCGGCCGCCCTGCAACGGCGGAAGTGCTCGGCTCCGCGGCGCCTGGCAGCGAGACGCTCGCAAGCTCCTCGCCCAGGGCAACGCCGTCTCGTTCGCCGGGCGAGCCGATCATGTCGCGGCGCGGCCACGAGACGCCCGCTGACGGCCTGACTGATCGACCATTGCTCCGTGCGGCATCGCCCGCGGCCAAGAACGCCGGTTTCTCTTGGCAGCGATGGCCGCACGCCTTGGTTGCGATCTGGGCTGCGGGCGCAGGTTTCATGCTGTTGCGCGTATTGTTGGCCGTACGGGCCGGCCGGCGCATGGTGCGGTCAGCCCGGCCCCTGGAAACATTCCTCGACGCGGGGCCGCTGGCCGAACTGGTCGCAGAGCTGCGACAACGGTTGGGTTTATGGCGGCGCGTGCAAGTCAAAGTTTGCGACGGCATCGACGTTCCGGCCGTATTGGGCGCGTTCTGGCCCGTGTTGCTCGTCCCGCCCGCATTCGTCGCCGGACTGCCCGTCGATCAGTTGCGCATAATCCTGACGCACGAACTGGCGCATATCCGGCGCTACGACTATCTCGTCAACCTGGGACAACTGCTGGTCGAAGCCGGGCTGTTCTTTAACCCGGCCGTCTGGTGGATCAGCCGTCGCATCCGCATCGAACGCGAAGCGTGCTGCGATGCATTCGCGGTGTCGCTGACGGGCCAGCCGCTCGCCGCCGCGCGAACGCTGGTCGATTGCGCGGCGTCGGCTGTTGGCGAATCGCTTCTTGGCGGCGGAGGACGTCGCGGCACGATGCCCGCATGGTCGGCCACGGCCCAAGCTTACGACGGTCGCGCGCCGCAAGGCACGCTGTGGGAGCGCGTGCGGCGAATTGTCGCGCCGCAAGAGATCCCGCAAGTAAGGTTGCCCTGGTATTCGCTCGCCGGACTGTTGGTCGGCGGTAGTGCGCTGCTTGTGGGGCTGGAGCAAGGCGGCGAACTGGCTTTGTGGGCGGCCGATCGCTGGCTGACGCCCAAGCAGCGAGTGGAAAAGTTGGCGGAAATTGAGAACGATTACGCCCAACCAAGCGAGGCGCCAAAGCAGCCGCCGCCAAACTATAGAATCGACGGCGTGGTTCGCATGGCCGACGGTTCGCCGTTGCCGGAGAAGGCGAATCTTCACGCATCGGTGTTGCGGCCGGGATACAGCGGCACGGATTACTTGCCGCTCGATGCGGGCGGCCGCTTCGCCAAGGAGTTCGGAGCCGAGCGGGTTTATCTGCACCTGCGTGCGCCGGGGTTCGCGACGACCTTTGCCGGGCCGTTCGATGCGGTTGATGGCGACGTGCGCGGCGTTGAGGTAATTCTCGAACAAGGCTTCTCCACGCGGATCCGGTTCGTCAACGACGTGGGCGAAGGGGCGCCCGGCGTCGTGCTGAAGCAAATCCAATATCGGCTGCCAAACCGCGGCCGCAACGGGTGGACCGGGTATCATCATCCTCAACCAGACGAGCGACTCAAAAGCGACGCCGACGGTTACGTGACGCTCAACGGCTGTTCCGACTGGCCCGTCACCATCGACGTTCGCGGCGTCGGCTATCAGTTCGAACGCAGCGAACACCGCCTGCAGCCCGACGCCACGCTGGTCTGGAAGCTCAAGCGAGCCCGGCCGACGAACGGCCGGGTGG
>DASZUP010000165.1:0-3152 GCA_035547635.1 Pirellulales bacterium | reverse complement strand
GACAGCTCCAACAGCGATCCCGCCAGCGGCCCCCAGGCGCCGCGGGGAACCCACAGCAGTTCGCCGGGGGAGCGGTCGACGGGGTTGGTGATCCAGCACAGCGGCTGTTGCATCCGTTCGTCGGACGCGTCGCTTACATCGTGGTAGCCGAACATGTTGCCGTAGAAACCGCCGGGCTGGACCCAGTTGATGCGGTTCTTAGGCGTCCAGTGCCCCTCCTGATCGGTGACGAAGAACGTGCCGTCGGGATTGAGGCACACGCCGTTGGCGGCGCGAAAGCCGGTGGCCAGGATGTCGGTCCGCCGGCCGTCAGGGCTGACGCGCAGCAGCGTGCCGTGATGAGGCACGACGGCCGGCAGTGCATGCCGCGCCGATTTGGCGTAATAAAAGTTGCCGGCCGAGTCGGTCTGCAGGCCCATGGCGAACTCATGAAAATGCTCGGTCACCTGATGGTCGCTGTTGAAGTTTTCGTAAAAATCAGTTTCGCCGTCGCCGTTGAGGTCGTGCAGGATGACAATTTGATCGCGGCAGCCAACGTAGATTCTGCCGTCGACGATCTTGAGTCCTAGAGGCTGGAACAGGCCCGAGGCGATTCGGCGCCAAGCGAGGCCCCGTTCTGGACGATCGACGCCGCGCACCAGCCACACGTCGCCGTCCCAGGTGCAAATTGCGGCGGTCTGGCCGTCCTGAAAGAAATCGAAGCCGGTCAACCGCAGTTGGCACGACCACGGGTTATCGACCGGCAGCGCAAGAACATCAACGGCGAACGGTCCGTCAACAGGGCCAAGCGCGCCTTGCGTCTCTAAAGTCTGTGGCCAGCGAGCCGGACCGCCGTGAGTCATGGCACTCAGATCAACGGGCGGCAAATCGAGCGACACTGCGGAGGTTTGCATGACACTGTCGCTCATCCAGAGCGTGAACTGCAGCGGCTCATGGCCGGCGGGAATGCGCAGCCGCAGCTGTCCGTCGACGACCGCCCATTTGGCTTGGCTTACTTCCGGCGAGAGTCCGGCGACTATCGCGCCGTCGACATCCGATACATCTTCCGAGCGGATGATTGTGGCGTCGTGTCGTTTCGTCGCAACGTCAGGCACAAGCTCTTTGTCGACGGCGTCGACCCGCCAGCGAGCAATAAGCGACTTTTCGGCCGGCGCGGCGGGCTGGGCCAATTCCTCGTCCGCCAAGGCCCGGTTCCAGAAACTTACTTCGCCGATCTCGCCTTGAAAGTAACTTTGCGGCTGCGGAAAGTCGGGCGCGCCGAAACCCAGCCGGACCACGGAGTTCTCGAGCGGCTTGCCAGGCTGAAGGATGCCTTGGCCGTCAGGCCGGCCGTCGATCCATAAACGCACCTGGCCCGCTTTGTGACGCCAAACGATGGCGACCTCATGCCAGCGGCCGTCGTCGACCTTGCCCTGCGACTCGACGACGCCGACCCAGCCGATATCGAAGCAGAGCCGTCCGCCGCGGACGAAGAGCGCCTTGCCGCCCGGCGCCCAGCGGTCGCCAGGTCGGGTCTGACAGAAGATGGTCCCGCCTTGCGTCGTGCGAATGCGGCCGGCGATCGTGTAGTCGCTGCTCGAAAGATCGAAATCCTCGGGATGGGCTGGCTCCAGACTCGTTTTGCCGTCGAACTTGGGCTTGGTTGCTTCAGACGCCAGGGCGGCTCGGTCTGGCTCGACGATCGCGATTCGCCCGCCGCGATCTGGTTCGCCCTGAATGATGCGCAACTGCGCCTTGCCCGCAGGATGGTCAGCGACATGCAGCACCAGATCCCTCGCACGGGGCCCAATCTGAAACGTGCGAGAGAACGCCGGCAAAGCGTTCCCCTCGGCGGGATCGATTGCGCCGGGCATCTCCAAGACGTCGGTCCCGCCGAGTTCGTACGAGAAAATGACTCGATCGCCATGACGATAAAACCCTTTGAAGCGGCCCCAACTCCGCGGCAAGGGGCCATAAGGCTTGTCGTCGCGACCGCGCAGCCGCACGTCTTTGAACTCGCCCCGTTCGGGATCGCCCCAGCCGAGGCCTCGGTTAGCCATGTGCACCCGTCCCACAATCCGCGGATGGATCTGATGTCGGCCGTTGAAATGAATGCCGTTGTAATCGATGAACCTCGCGGAACCTTCGTCAGGCCGGACGCTCCAGGCGGCCGCCATACGCAACGTGTCGTGTTCGAAGATCATCCACAGCCGGCCGCGAGAAACGCCGCCAGGGCCGCCGTCGAGTCGGATGGCGATTCCCTTGTAGGCGAAATTCGTTCCGTCCCCGCCGATCTCATAGGTATTCACCAGGCTCGGGCCGTAATCCATAGCGACCCACGGTTCGACGGCGCTGGGCGCAGGGCCTCGCGTGTCGCCCTTCGGCAGCCCGGCCAGATAAGCCGCATCGATCTTGGCGTATTGCGTTGGATTATGCGTTTTCAAGTAGGCTTTGCGGATGTAATGAATCACGTCGTACTTTTCCCGCGGAACCATCCAGCGTTGCGGCGCCATCAGGCCGAAGCCGTGCGTTAGCGTGCGGTACAGGCTGTATGGATCGCTGCCGTTCTTGAACCTATCCGACGCGAACCGCAGCGAAGTCGGCAGCGATCCGGGGCGATCGTGCGTACCGTGACAGTTAGCGCAGACCCGGCCATAGATCGCCTCGCCGCGGCGGAAACTGGCGTCGTTCGCATCGGAAATCAAGCCGGCGTGGTCGATGCGTTGTTCGTATTCGGGCAAGGGCGCCTCGGCGTAGAGGCCGGGCGGCGGCCGCAATTGGGCTGCGCGCTGCGGCCCATATTCGACGATTTCAAACACGTAGCGCAGCAGATCGACGAACTGTTCTCGACTGGCGAGCTGGTTGACCAGCCCGCTGGGCATCAGCGACAACCGGCCGGTTTGCCGCTCGTCGATCTCCTCCTTCGCGATGTCCATGAGTTCGAAGTCGCCCGCCGCACTGCGCAACACGAGCCTGTCGGGGCGATCTTCCGCCAGCAGGCCGGTCAGCGTTCGCCCATCATGAGTTAACACTTGGACCGACTCGTAGCCCTTGCGGATGCTCTTGGAGGGTTCTAGCACCGACTCGACCAGATTAAGGTCGGTCGCGCCCTGCGGCGGCTTGGTCAGATCGGGGCCAATCGCCGGCCGACTGCTCGTTGGCAGGTGACAGAT
>DASZUP010000164.1:0-6388 GCA_035547635.1 Pirellulales bacterium | reverse complement strand
CATACAGAGAAGGGGCGGGGCGCCGACAGAGATTGAGGCCGAAGAAGCCGGACTGCAAACGTCCGGCTTTTTCTTTGCGCGGCGGTCTTGCCGCCGGCCGTTGACGTTTTTCGCTTTCCGGGGTAAGTTGTCGCCACCGTTCCGCTTATCGCGGAGCGACGCTTTCCAGTTTCAGGCGCCGCTTGCCTGGCAGTCCGCGTTCTCCGAGTCCGCGAGACTCGGTTTCTGTTTGCCGCAAGACGCGGTGTGTTTCACGCCGCGCGTCGCTTCCGGATGATCGCGGCTTTCCGATCACGTGCAGGGTTAGCCGCGCGCTCGTTACTGAGCCGCCTGCTCCAGCAAGGAGGGGAAATCATAGCGATGTTAGGTTGTGGCAAAGCGGTCATGCGGCGCATCCACCAGCACGGCTATGCCTCGCGATACTTTGTCGGCGACGGCATCGATATCGGCAGCGGAGGGGATCCGCTCGGACAGTACCAGGAGCAGTTCCCTCGGATGCGCAGTTGTCGCGAGTGGGATCTGGCCGATGGCGACGCTCAACTGTTGGCCGGCGTGAACGACCATTCCTATGAATTCCTGCATTCGAGCCATTGCCTGGAACACATGAATGACCCGGTTGAGGCGTTGCGAAACTGGTTTCGCGTGATCAAGCCGCGCGGCCACATGGTGGTGTTGGTTCCCGACGAAGATCTTTACGAGCAGGGGAGCTGGCCGAGTCGCTACAACTCCGATCATAAATCGTCGTTCACGATCAACAAATCCGACTCGTGGGCGCCTGACTCGCGCAACCTGCTCGATTTGCTGAAGACGCTGCCGGCGACGGCGCGGATCGTGAAGATCGAACTGCTCGACGGCGGATTTCTGCACTCGCTCGCGCAGACCGATCAGACCACGCCGGCCTTTATCTCCGAGTCGGCGATTGAATTCATTGTCCGCAAGGCGGAGCGTGCGGCCTGAATGCGGCCCGGCGGAAGCTTGCAGAACCTTGATTTTACGCGGAGAGGACGGCCCGGTGAAAGACGCCATATTCATTCTCGGACCCGAAGAGAGTGGAACGCAAACCATTACGGAAGCGTTCGTGCGCGGCGGGTACTACGGCGATTTCGGTCTCGAGCAGCGGATGGACAATCTGGCGTTCGACGGCTTGCCCGACCGCATTGTGTTCCGCCGCACGTTACCGCACGGCCATGATTGGCCGGACGTGGGCGCGATCGTCGCCAAACTGCAGGAGCGCGGCTATCGCGTTCGGCCGGTGGTGATCTGGCGAGACAAGGAGATGGCCCAACTCGCCCAGACGGAAATGCACGGCCGCGATCCGGGAACGAGTCGCGACAACATCAATTTGGCCCTGGAACGCATTTATGCGGGTTTGGCGGGCCAGCAACTCTGGCCGGAGACGGTGTACCTGGAGGCGTTCGTTCGTTATCCGCACGTCCGCTCGGAGTTCTTTCGGCGTTTCGAGCTGACGCCGCCGGCCGACATGCAGTTTCCGGATCCGGACGAGCCGTATCGCTTGTCGCGGGGACGCCAGCACAAGTACGCCTGGCTGCCGGGCTGGGTCACGATCCACAAGGAATCGGAAATCCATCCTCACATCGCCTCGGAGCGCGCCGACTTGTTCGACGCATTTAATGGGGGGACGACCGAGCTGGAAGTATTGAATTGGCTGCACTCCACCATCATGGCGCTCAAACCGGACGCCGTGCTGGAAACGGGCGCCGCCGATGGGGTCGGCACGATCGCCTTGGCGAGCGCCTGCCGGAACAACGGCTTCGGAATGGTGCACTCGATCGAACTGGACGAGGGACGTTGTCAGGAGCTCGAGCGAAAGCTGCGCGAAGCGAAGCTGATCGAGTTCGTGCGCATTCACCATGCTGATTCGCTCTCGTTCCTGCAGCGGAATAAAGAGCTCGTGTTTGACATCGGCTTTTACGACAGCATGTGCGAGATCCGCGCCGAGGAGTTCCGCGCTTGCCTCGATCATGGCACGATCCGGAAACTGGCCGTATTTCACGACACGGCCCCGACCCGTCCCGAAGCGCTCGACGGCTGGCCGCCGCGCGCCGTCCATGAACGATACCGCGCCACGTTGCAGAGCTTTGCCGACGACCCGCGTTGCGCCGGCTTTTTCGAGTCGACATTTTCTCGCGGCTTCGTCTGGCTGGTCGTCAGGCCATAAGCGAAACGTGCCGAATCAGCCGAGCAACCGCGCAAAATACGCCATCAGCCCGCCGACCGCTGCGAGCATGGCCAGAGGCGCGTTTTCTTTTCGACTCTTTTCGCATATCTTCCAGCCTCGTTTACCGCCTTCTGCCTGCTATGATAGGGTAGGGGGGCGCGGAACGAATTCTTCTATATTGACGATTCACTCGTCTGCTGCCGGCTCCGCGCCGGGCGAGGGAAACATGACCAACATCGAAGACGTTTGTGACCCGGAATGGGCTGAGTGGTACATGATGACGCCCAAGCAGCGCTGGGAGGAGACGGAAAAGCTCTGGAGCGTCTACTTGATGCTGGGAGGATCGCTTGAGCCTGAACCCGACGCGGAAAGTCCTTTCTTCGATGCGGAAGCACCGGGTGCAGTGCCTGCTGATGGGCGGCCAGGCGTGCATATTGTACGGCGGAGCGGAGTTTAGCCGCGACACCGACCTGGCCGTCCTGGCCGACGTCGAAAACCTCTTACGTCTGCGCGCTGCGCTGGACGAGTTACAGGCCTCGTACATCGCCGTCCCGCCGTTCGAGCGCGCCTGGTTGGACTTGGGACTTGCCGTCCATTTCCGCTGCAATCATCCCGAGGTCGAAGGGATGAGAGTCGACGTGATGTCACAGATGCGCGGCGTCGAACCTTTTCCGGCACTTTGGCAGCGCCGCACGACATTAGACTTCGGCGACGACGTCCTCGACGTGATTTCGCTGCCAGATCTCGTGCAGGCGAAGAAGACTCAACGAGCAAAAGACTGGCCTATGATCGCTCGCCTGGTCGAGGCGAATTATTTTCAGCACCAAGATCAGCCGTCGCCGGAGCAAATCCAGTTCTGGCTGAAAGAGCTCCGAACGAGCAGTTTGTTGATCGACGTTGCGCGGCGTTTTTCGACAGCCTGCGACCGTCTGATGCCAACGCGTGACCTTTTGACGTTGGCCAAGGCGGGAGACCAACCGGCTCTTGAGGCTGCGCTACGAACAGAAGAGCAGCGAGAGCGCGAGGCGGACCGCCTTTATTGGCTGCCCTTGAAACAGGAGCTTGAGCGCCTGCGCAGGGCCGCGCGAAAATCCTAGACGCGTGGCTGGCCGCCGCTCGATCTTTAAGTCTGTCGTAGCGCCGCCTCTCAGCCCAACAACCTCGCAAAATAAGCCATCAGCCCGCCGACGGCGGCCAGCATGGCCAGAGCTACGAGGACCACGCGCGCGTTCAGCGGTTCGGCTGGCCGATCGTCCCGGGGCGGCGGCGTTGTGATGCCGTCGCCGAAATCGTGACCGCACCATTCGCAACACCGCAGATATCGCGGCTCGAACGGTTCATCGCACGTCGGGCAGATCAGAAGCGGCGGCTCCTCGGCGTCGTGCTCGTGCGCCACGGGCGATTCTCCCGGCGGAAAGTTCGAGCCCGCAGTGTGGCAGATCGGGCATACGGCCGTACGCGGCCGGTTGCATTCAGGGCAGAGATCGAGTGGCATGGTCGCCCCCTTCTGGCGTTTGTTGGACTACAGGCAGCGTCGCGCGGGGTGGCAACCCATTGATCGTCGCTTTCTCCACGGCGTCGAGGCGTTGGTGGCATCTTGCTTGTATTTTATGAGCCCGGCCTCAGTTTGCGAGAGGAACGACGAATAACACCGTTGCTCCGACTGCAGCGCCGACGGCAAAAACGCTCGACACTGCCTCGCCCCCCAGGTACGCTAAGGAAGCGGTTGCTTGCCGCTCGCCGCCAGCTTTGCCGGCTTATGCCGCGCTCGGCGGTCCCGCCAAGAATGCTCCCTCGCGAGAACACTCCCTAGTCCTTTTTCGGGCAAAGCTCAATGAAGTTCAAGACAATCTGCGGCCTGTTCCTGTTTGCGGCTCTTTCGACGCACGCTACGACGCTCCGGGCGGCGACCGGCACCGACAGTCCGGCCCTCAAACCGGCCGAAGCGCTGGCCGCGCTGAAGATTCCCGCCGACCTGCAGATCGAGCAAGTACTGACCGAGCCGGCCATCGGCCAACCGATCTTCTGCCGCTTCGACGAACGGGGCCGCTTGTGGGTCGTGCAGTACCTGCAGTACCCGTTTCCCGCCGGGTTGAAGATTCTCAGCGAAGACAAGTATCTGCGCGCCACCTACGACAAAGTCCCGCCTCCGCCGCCGCATCACTTTCGCGGCAAGGACAAAATTACCATCCACGAAGATACCGACGGCGACGGCCGCTTCGACAAGCACAAGACGTTTCTCGAAGGGCTGAACATCGCCACCAGCTTCACTCGCGGCCGCGGCGGCGTGTGGGTGCTGAACCCGCCGTATCTGCTGTTCTATCCCGACCGCGACAATGATGACGTTCCCGACGGCGATCCCGAGGTCCACTTGCAAGGCTTCGGCATTGAAGACACGCACTCCTGCGCCAGCAACCTGACCTTTGGGCCTGACGGCTGGCTGTATGGCTGCCAGGGGAGCACAGTCAGCGGCGACGTGCTGCGGCCCGGGTTGGACAAGAAGCCCGTCCACTCGATGGGCCAGCTTATCTGGCGTTACCATCCTGAGACTCGCCGCTATGAGATTTTCGCGGAAGGGGGCGGCAACGCGTTCGGCCTGGAGATCGATTCCCAAGGGCGCATCTTTTCCGGGCACAACGGCGGCGACACCCGCGGGTTTCATTACGTGCAAGGCGGCTATTCGCAAAAGGGGTTCAGCAAGCACGGTCCGCTGTCGAACCCGTACACGTTCGGTTACTTTCCGGCCATGAAGCACGCCAAAGTGCCGCGCTTCACGCACGCTTTCATCATGTACGAAGAGACGGCGCTGCCCGAGGCGTATTGGGGCCGGCTGTTCGCCGTGGCGCCGTTGCAAAGTCACGTGGTGATGAGCGACGTTTCGCGAGACGGTTCATCGTTCAAAACCGTAGACGTCGGTTACGCCATCGAAAGCAGCGACGACTGGTTCCGGCCCGTCAATATCACGACCGGCCCCGATGGCGCCGTCTATGTCTGCGATATGTACGAAGGGCAGATCGCGCACCTCCGGCACCACGAGGGCAAAATCGACGGCGAGAGCGGCCGCATTTATCGTTTGAAGGCCCAAGGCGCGGCGCCGATTAAGCCGTTCGACCTGGCCGCGCTTTCCAGTGCGGAACTGATTGAATTGCTGGCCCATAAAGACAAGTGGCGCCGACGCGAGGCGCTGCGGTTGCTCGGCGATCGCAAAGACGCATCGCTGGCCCCCGCGCTGCTGGCGAAGATCGAGTCCGAGAGCGGGCAGACCGCGCTCGAGGCGCTGTGGGCGTTGAACCTTAGCGGCGGTTTCAACGAAGCCGTGGCCGCCAAGACGTTGTCTCACAGCAATCCTTACGTCCGCGCCTGGACCGTGCGGCTGCTGGGAGACGCGGGCCAGGTATCGCCTTCCATCGCTCCCAAGCTGGAAGAACTGGCGGCCTCTGAGCCCAATGTCGACGTGCGCAGCCAGCTGGCTTCGACCGCTCGACGGCTTTCGGCCGAAACGGGGCTGGCCATTGTGCGGCGGTTGATCGCTCATCAGGAGGATGTGGACGACGTCCATTTGCCGCTCTTGATCTGGTGGGCCATCGAGGCCAAGGCGGGCGGAGATCAGGAGGCCGTGCTCAATCTGTTCCGCGATCCGGCCGTGTGGCAAGCGCCGCTGGCCACGACGCACCTGCTGCACCGCGTCATGCGGCGCTTCGCCGCTTCCGGCAGCCGCCACGACCTGGTCGCCTGCGCCAAGCTGTTGGCGCAGTCGCCCGACCAGGAACACAGCCGAATGCTGATGCGAGGCTTTGAAGAGGCGTACCAGGGCCGCCCTTTGACCGGCCTGCCGCCGGAACTGGTCGAAGCCATGAGCAAGGTCGGCGGTCAGTCGCTGGTTCTCGGCCTGCGGCAAGGCAAGCCGGAAGCGATCGACAAGGCCCTGGCGGTGATCGCCGACGACAAGGCCGACAACAACGAGCGGCTGCAGTACATCCAGATCTTCGGCGAAGTGAAAACGCCCAAGTGCGTTTCGATGCTGATCGACGTAGTCCGCAATGCTTCGGACGACGGGCTGCGGATGGCGGCCCTGACCGCCTTGATGCCGTATGCCGACCCTGCGATTCCGACGACGGTGATTGAACTGTATGGCGGCTTCACCGACGATGTCCGCAGCGCCGCTCAGACGTTGCTTGCCAGCCGCAAGCCTTGGGCCTTGCAACTGGC
>DASZUP010000163.1:0-9455 GCA_035547635.1 Pirellulales bacterium | reverse complement strand
AAACCGGGGCCGATTGGCATTGTATCAGACCGCCAGGCGGCTATTATGCGCAGCCACCATTCGGACTCTCATATCGGAAGGAACGCGCGGCATGGATGCTCGCTGGCGCCCCGCCAAGGCGGCCATGGTTTTCGCTGTTGCCACGACGGTGGCAAGCGGCTCGGGATGCAATCCGTTGGGCTGGGGCATCTCGCACGTCAAATCACTGATCCACCACCACGCACACAAGCCGATTGTGCGCGACATCGACGAGCGGCCGCACGCCCCAGCGGTTCGCTCGCCGGCGGTCATCGGCGAAGAGAAACGAACGGCGTAGGCGTTGTGCTGCGCCTCGCCGCTTGCCCTGCACGCGTCCCCAGTGAAGGAGGCTCGAATGACGAAGAACCAATGGCTGGCTTTGGCGTTGCCTGTGGCCCTGCTGGGCGCCTGGTCGCTGTGGCGCGAGCCGGCGGCCGCCCAGGACGTGCAGAGTTTGATCGTCACCGACGGCACCACGCGCGTCAGCCTGAAAGTCCAGTTGGAAAAAGGGCTGCGCGCCATGCGGCCTCAGGATTATGCCTTCCTGAACGTCGTGTTGCTGCAGGTCGAAGAAGGCAAGCTGCCGCGCGACCTGGTGGAAATGTCGTTTCTCTGGGCCAGGCGACAGCGAGCCTACCGCGTGCAGTACTTTGAAAACGTCCTTCGCGCGCTGGCTGCGCGCGAAGGAGTCGTTTTCGACACCGGCGACGTCTCCAGCTTCAACTCCGGCTTTAACCAGTTCTAAGCCGAAGCTTCCGTCTGCCGTTCGCGGAGCCGTCTACCACGGTCCCCGAATGTAATACACGCCAAACTGGTCCGTACTGCTGGGAACCGTGGGGGTCGGCCTGAAGCCTCGGCCGCCGGCGACGTACGGGCCCGGGTACGAGCGCTGGAACTGATGCCAGATGGGCGTCACGCTGGTTTGAGCCACGCCCCAGTTGTAGTGCGTTTGCAGCTCCGCGGTCGGCGGAACGACCAGCGCCACCGGTTGGCCCCACATGGTGTGCCAATAGCCGCCGTCCCAGGGGATGCCCGCCGATACTTCCTTGGCAATGCGATCGGCCTTGGCGCCGTGGGCGCAAAGCGGCAAGTGGTGACGGCAACCGTGCAGGCCGCAGCCGCGGCAGGCGTGGCGGCTGCAGGCGTCGCAGCCGCAGTGTTTCTTGGCCAGCAGCCCGCCTGCCTGAACGGGGCCGGACAAACAGCTTAGGGCCAGGGCGAATGCCGCCGCGGCCAGTAGAGATCGGGTGTTCATGGTCTGAGCTTCCTTTGAGTCTTCGCGGGGGGGCGTGTTGCGCGCGGCGGGGGCGATGGGTTCGGTTGAACGAGACGATCCGCCGCGGCGCAGCAACTACGGGGTATTGAGAAATTCGATTTGGGCCGTGGGATATCGCTCCCAGACGCGTCCGGGCAGCCAGGCGCCGCCCCAGCGCACCTTGGTGCGATTGACCGGGAACCGATGCGCGCTGTCATAGCGCTTGTAGGTGCGCTTGTGGGGGTAGAGCATCTCGTGCGGCATCAGCGGCTGGTAGGTGATGTAGGTGTGACCGACCAGCGGCGGAGTAGGCCGGGGGCTGATGTAGAGTTGGGCCGGCGGACCGCCGTTCTGGCCCGGCGCGTAGTAGTTGTAAAACAGGTCGGCGCCTTGCGCGGCGCCGGCCAAACCGACTGCCGAAACCAGCGCCAGGGCGGAAAGGGCCCATCGTGTTGACATCCGTGTCCAGGACATTGGAGCGCTCCTTGGTAGGGAGGGGCTCGCCCGGCGAAGGCTCTCTTCTGGTGCGAGACGCCGGAGCGAAAGATTTTCGTGCTTTTTTCCTTGGCGAGTCGGGCCCCTCGTGAGAAGGCGTCGAAGCGACGGCGCCAACGGTCGGGAACGCGGCTCAAAAACAGTCTCGGCTGGCTCCTGCTGAGCGAGTCAATCTTTATTTGCCGGCCGTTGCGATCGTACCCAGTTTGCCGCACGCTCAGGCCAAAGCCGCCTGGGAAGGCGGCGCGGCAGCCGCTATAATCGATAAAAGCGGCGACGTTCTCCGTCGTCTTTCCGGCCGTGCCGCCTGGTTTGCGGTTGCGGCCTCGCCCTGTTTTTCGCTCTGGGCAAGATCAACGATTGATGACGGATTTTCGCGGCTTGCAGAACTCACGGATCGGGTCTCTCGTGCGCCGGAAGCCCCGCGGCGCCGGCTCGCCCGGCGATTGTTGACGCGACGAAACCGCGCAATCCCGGCTTAGAATTGAATTTCCTCAGGATAACGAAACGGAGTCCGCACCCTTGGCAACCGTCAAAGCCCGGAAGACTTCCGCCCCGGCCGCTTCCGGCGATACTGATCACGACGACACAGTTCACGGCGACAACGTCTCAACGGATGGCGATGCAGCGCACGCTTCAGAAAACGGGCAGGGGGCCGGCGGCAATGGCGCCGTGCGGCATGGCAAGCGCCGGCGGGCCACTGCCGAATCGATGGCCGCCGGCCAGCGAGATATTTCCGTCAGCGAGTTCTTCGCCAAGAACCGGCACCTGCTCGGTTTCGACAACCCGCGCAAAGCGCTGCTGACCACGATCAAGGAGGCGGTCGACAACTCGCTCGACGCTTGCGAAGAAGCCGGCATTCTGCCTGAAGTCTGGGTACACATCGAACAGACTTCCCCCAACCGCTACAAGGTGGGAGTGCAGGATAACGGCCCCGGCATTCTCAAGACGCAGATTCCCAATATCTTCGGCAAGCTGCTCTACGGCTCGAAGTTCCACCGTCTGCGGATGAGCCGCGGGCAGCAGGGCATCGGCATCAGCGCCGCCGGCATGTACGGCGTGCTGACCACCGGCAAGCCCGTGAAAATCATTTCCAAGGTCTCGCCGCGCAAACCTGCGCACTACTACGAGATCCAGATCGACACCAAGAAGAACAAGCCCGAGATTCTCAATAACCGGGGCGAAGGCGTCGAAGTGCCGCCGGGTGAGACGGGGCGCAAAGCGATCGAAAAGCACGGCATTGAGTGGATTGAGCAGGACCACGGCACGCGCGTGACGATCGAGCTGGAGGCCCGCTATACGCGCGGCCGCGGCAGCGTGGACGAGTATCTCGAACAGACGGCCATCGCCAATCCGCACGTCATCATCCACTACAAGGATCCCGACGGCAACGAGACGAATTACGAGCGCGCCGCCGAAAAGCTGCCGCCTGAACCGAAAGAAATCAAGCCGCACCCGTACGGCGTCGAGCTGGGCATGCTGCTCACGATGCTCAAGGATACGAAGGCGTCGACGCTGTCTCAGTTTCTGACGCAGAGCTTCTCGCGCGTCAGCCCGTCCGTGGCCAGCAAGATCTGCGAGACGGCCAAGCTCGGCGTGCGGGCCTCGCCGACGCGGATCGGACGGCACGAGGCCGACGCGCTCTACCAGGCCATCCAGCACACCAAGATCGGGGCGCCGACCACCGACTGCGTCATCCCGGTCGGCGAGGAGTTGCTGCTCAAAGGGCTGCACAAGGTGGTGCCGGGCGAGTTTTACGTGGCGGCCACAAGACCGCCTTCCGTCTATCGAGGCAACCCGTTCGTGATCGAGGCGGCGCTGGCCTACGGCGGCGTTTCCGCGGCGAAAAAAGTCTCGCTCGAAGCATTGACCGAGATGCTCAGCGAGAGCGACGCCCGCACGATGCGTCAGTTCCTGATCAGCACGTTCAACGGCGTCGGCCCCGAAGCGGCGGAAAAGATTCTTACGGAGGCCAACCTGGGCAAGCGCGTCACGCCGGCCAAGCTCAAGGCCGCCGAGATCGCCAAGCTGCACGAAGCCTTGCGCTCCGTGAGCCTGGACGAAGGCCAGACGATGAACGTGCTGCGTTATGCCAACCGCGTGCCGCTGCAGTTCCAGCAAGGCGCCTGCGCCATCACGCAGACCATCACCAGCACCAACTGGCGGGCCTACGGACTCAGCCAGTCGCGCGGCAGCCTGCCCAGCGGCCCGGTGACCGTGATGGTTCACATCGCCAGCGTCTGGGTGCCGTTCACCAGCGAATCGAAGGAAGCGGTGGCCTCCTACCCGGAGATTCAAAAAGAGCTGCGGCTGGCCCTGCAGGCCGTGGGCCGCAAGTTGAACATGTACCTGCGGCGGCGGCTGAAGGTCAAGCAGGAAGGCGAGCGCCGCAGCCTGTTCCTGCGTTACCTGGGCGAAGTGGCCAGCGCCGTAAGCGAGATCAACCAGACGGACCGCAAGGAGTTGTACGACCGCCTGATGGACGTCGCCAAGCGGAAGACGGCCGAGGCCGACGCCAAATTCGACGACCGAGGGCGCAAGGTGGTCGAAGAGGAGGAGGATTTCGGCGACAACGTATTGATCATCAAACAGCCCGAGGAGGAAGCCGGGGCGCCGCCCGCCGCGGAAACGCCTGCTGCGGGCGAGAAGAACTCGCGGTCCAGATCAAAGTCCTGAGTCGCGCGCCTGACACGGCTGCGACCTTCATAAACGGAAAACTTTATGGCTAAGAAATCACGTTCCGCCGGCAAGACGTCGACTGCCGCATCCAAGACGGCGACCAGCGCCCGCGACAAGAAAACTCTGATCGACCTCAAGACGCTGGCTGACGGCGTGGTCGTTGCGGCGGATCGCAAGAAAGAGCCTCATCTCGATATTCCGGCCCGAGCGCTCTCCAACGTCAAGTACAACAAGTCGAAGCGATTCCTGGAGATGGGCGGCAACAAGAACCGCCGGCAGTTGTTCAACGTCTCGCAGGCCAAGGCCTACATGCAGACGCTGCTGGTGGCCAGCGGCTGCAAGAAGCTGATTGATCAGCAGAAATCAACGAGCATTCGAGGTCTTTACTACCTGCTCAAGCACACGATCGAAGGCACCAAGGAAGAAACGTTCAACGACCAGGCCGAATGCGATCCGGTTATCGAAGACGTAGAAGTCACGCTAGGCGCCCTGCGCGAAGAATTGCGCGTCTTCGCCTCGAACCGAGGCAACCTGGTCGGCCCGCTGACATTGATCGATAGCGGCGACGAAATCGATTGCACGCGGATGGGTTCGGCCGGCTACAGCATTCCGTCGATCGTCGAGCCCGATGTGATCCAGTTCCGCAAATGCGACGCCAAGTTCATCCTGCACGTCGAAAAGGACACGGTCTGGCGCCGCTTCAACGAAGACAAGTTCTGGCGCGAACACAAGTGCCTGCTGACGCACGGCAGCGGACAGCCGCCGCGCGGCGTACGGCGGTTACTCTACCGGCTGCACAACGAGCTGAAACTGCCGGTCTACTGCCTGCTCGATAATGACCCTTGGGGGTACTACATCTACAGCGTGCTCAAGCAAGGCTCGATCAACCTGGCGTTCGAGTCGACGCGGATGGCAATTCCCGAGGCCAAGTACCTGGGCCTGCGTTCCATCGATTTCGAGCGTTGCTCGCTATCCAACAGCGTGAAGATTCAGCTCAATGAAAGCGACGTGAAGCGGGCCAAGCAGATTGCCAGCTATCCCTGGTTCGCCCATCACAAGGGCTGGCAGAAAGAAATCCAGCAGATGATCGCCAACGGCTTCAAGCTGGAAGTCGAGTCGCTGGTCAGCAAGGACATCAGCTACGTCACCGAAGAGTACGTGCCGGAGAGGCTGCGTCGCCGCGATTGGCTGGACTAAAACGCGGAACGCGGAACTCGGAGTGCGGAACGGGAAAATCTGGCCAGCGCGCGCGGGCGGCGGCAACGCGTACTCTGCTGCTCAGGCGACAAGCGATTGATCGGCCGCCGGTACGCTGCGCCGGTTTACCTCACGCCCCGGCATCAGTCGAACGGTCCACGAGCCCTCGGCGCTTCGCATCCTGCTCGCTCCGCGTTCCGAGTTCCGCATTCCCCGCTTGCTATATCTCCACCACCCGCTCGCAAACTTCGGCGGGCAGGACGAAGATCTTGCCGTCGCCCATGCGGCCGGTGCGGGCGACTTCGACGATCTTGCGGACGATCTCCTCGAGACGGGCGTCGTCGACCCAGAGGTTGATCTCCACCTTGGGCAGAAAGGCGAGCGAGTATTCGCTGCCTTGATATTGATCGAGATAGTTCTTCTGCCGGCCGTAGCCTTTGACTTCGCGAACGCTGACCGCCTCCAACGGCGCTCGCTTGAGGCTTTCGAGCACCTTCTCGGCCAGGAACGGCTTGACGATGGCGACGATCTGTTTCACAAGGCGGTCGCTTGAGGTCGGAGTGAAGTTACGGCTTGGCGCCACCGGAAGTCATACTAGCTGAAGAAGCTTTCGCCGGTCAGGTTCATTGCCGGACGGGTGACCACGTCCATATCGCCCATCACCTTGGTGCAGCAGGCCAGCCGCATCTGATCTTCGTTGCCGATGCGGGCGAACATCGCGCCGGGATTGCACTTGAAGGTACAACGCTCCATCAGCCCGGGCGAACTGGCGTTTTCCATCCCCTTGGTGATCAGCACGCGGCAGGTGCCGCAGTGGCCGAACCCGTGGCAGTTGAAAATCTCGTTCAGCTTGGCGCCGTAGCCGTTGATTCCGTTGTACAGCTTGATGCCCGCCTTGAGGGCCTCTTGCCGCAGGTTCGCTCCCTCGGGAACCTGCACTTGCTTCTTTTCGTTGACAAAGTTGACGATAGGCATCGATGTCCCTGTGCTCTCGAAGAATCAGGCCCAAAAATCAGGCAGCCTCAAAACTCAGAATTTTACTCCGTGATCGGGCCTGCTGGAAGAATGCCAGTCGCAAAAAAGACGCCTTTCGGCAAAAGGTTGCCATTTCTGCAACTCCAGGAACGTGATGCCGTTACGGCCGTTTTAATTCGGAGGTTTCCGATTGGGTTCCCTGAGCCGCTCTCGGGTTACGGCTTAGTAATAGTTCCCATTCCGGCGCCCGAAGCCAGCGGCTCGTCACGGCGAACACGGCGCTGCACAGTGCCAGGGGAATGAGCACGCCGGCAATCTCGTCGCTCCATCCCGGGGCTTGCGGAATACACGCCAGCGAGGCATAGCCGACCAGCCCCATGGCGGCCGTCGACGCCGCCGTGACGGCGCCGGTGCGGCCCAAATCGGCCCAGCCCAATACGCCCAGACGCCGGGAAAAGAGCAGCAACAACAAGCCCGTCTGCAGCATCGCTGCCAGCGAGGTCGAAAGGGCCAACCCTGCCTCGGCCAGCGGCCAGACCAACGCCGCGTTCAAGATCAGGTTGGCGAGCATGGCCGCAAAGCCCGCCTTGAGCGGGGTCTTCTGGTCGCCCAGGGCATAGTAGCCGCGCACCACGACCGGCGCGGCGCAATAGGCCCAGACGCCGATGCCATAGCAGCGGATCATCCTCGCCACGCGGGTTGCGTCGTCGGCCGTGAACTCGCCGTGTTGGAACAGCAGCCGGGCCAGAGGCTCGCTGATCAGCACCAGGCCCGCCCCGGCAGGAACTCCGAGAAACAGCACCAGCCGCAGCCCGAGCGTAAGGTCTTCGCCCAGGCGATCGTGCTGGCCCCGGGCGGCATGGCGGCTGAGGGCGGGAAAAATGACGGTGGCCACGGCCATGCCCAGCAGCCCCAGCGGAAACTGGTATAGTCGCTCGCCATAATAGATTGCCGCCGCCGCGCCTTGCTGGAGCGGATATGAAACGGCGCCGCCCAGCCAGGCGATGCTTTCCGCGCCGTCTGCAGGCGCCGCCAGTCCCCAGGCCAGCAGGCTGTCGAAAAAAGAATTGATTTGCGTGATGGCCAGCCCCAGCGTCATGGGGCCCATCGAACGCACGATCTGCCGCACGCCGTCTCGGCTGGCCTGCCAGTTGTAGTCAAAGCGAAACCCCAACTGCCGCAGTACCGGCAGTTGCACGGCCAACTGCAGAGCCCCCGCGACGAGCACGGCCGAGGCCAGCACATAGGCCTGCAGTTGCTTGTCGTCGGTCAGTTGCGGTGCGACCAGCCAGATGGCCGCCAGCCAACAGATATTCAGCAATGTCGGGGCCAAGGCCGGCGTGCTGAAGTGGGCCAGCGCATGGAGCGTGCCCGAGACCTGCGCTGCCAGGCAGATGAAGAACAGGTACGGGAGCATCACGGCCGACAGGCCGAGCAGCAGTTTCATGCCCGGCGCATCGCCATACAGCCGCCAGGCGATAGCACAGCCTGCTTCCGCCAGGATTGTCACGCCCGCCAGGATCACGGCCAGCCAGACCAGCGTCACGCTGGCCAGTTGCCAGGCTTGCTGCCGGTTGCGCTCCAGGCGGTCCGTCAACACCGGCAGGTAGCTGGCCGCCAGGGCCCCCTCGCCGAATAACCGCCGAAACAAGTTGGGAATGCGAAAGGCGACGACGAAAGCGTCCATCACGCCATCGCCGGACAGGCCCAACAGGGCGGCCGTGGCCATATCGCGGACCATGCCCAACAGGCGGCTGGCCAGCGTGCCGAAGCTGGTGACCCGCAAACCCGCAAACAACTGAGTACGTTCGACGCTCGCCATGCGGGGCCATCTTAGTGAGAAGAGGGCCCTCAGGCGAGGGCGAAACGCTCGAACGTTTAGACCGTAGGGCGGGCATTGCCCACCGGCGAACCATGGTGGGCAATGCCCACCTTACAAGCATGCGGAAGCTAGTGAATCACGACCGTCTTGAGCTCGGTCATTTCCTCGATGGCGTACTTCGGTCCTTCTTTGCCGAAGCCGCTGTCTTTCAAACCGCCGTAGGGCATCAGGTCGGCGCGCCAGCCGGGCGCCCAGTTGATGTGCACGTTGCCCGACTCGGCTTCGCGAGCGAACTTGAGCGCCGCGTCGAGGTTTTGCGTGAAGATGCCTGCGCTCAGCCCGTAGTTCGAGTCGTTGGCCAGCGCAATCGCCTGATCGACGTCTTCGACCGGCGTGACCGCCACCGCCGGACCGAACAATTCGTCGCAACTGATCCGCATGCCCGGAGCGACGTCGGCAACCAGCGTCGGTTCGTATACCGCGCCGTTCCGTTTGCCGCCGGTCACAACCCGGGCGCCGCCGGCGACGGCCTCGTCGATCCACTGGCCCACGCGAACGGCGTCGGCCTCGCGGACCATCGGGCCCATCTGCGTCGCCGGATCGAGTTGATCGCCCGCCTTGATGGCGGCCACCTTGAACTTCAGCAGATCGACCAGCTCGGCGTATACGCCGCGCGCGGCGAGCAGCCGCTGGGTCGAAATGCACGTCTGCCCGGCATTGCCGTAGCCGGTCATCACCGTGGCCGAAACGACCTTCTCCAGGTCGGCGTCGGGCAGCACGATCAAGGGGCTGTTCGAGCCGAGTTCCAGCGTGACTTTCTTGAGCCCCGCCGTCTTGCACAACTGCTCGCCCACGTCGCGGCTGCCGGTGAAGGTCACCTTCCGCACGCGCGGATCGCCGACCAGCGCATTGCCGATGGAGCTTCCGCCGCCGGTAACGCAGGCGATGGCCAGGGGAGGCGCGCCAGCCGGGCGCCCAGTTGATGTGCACGTTGCCCGACTCGGCTTCGCGAGC
>DASZUP010000162.1:0-4550 GCA_035547635.1 Pirellulales bacterium | reverse complement strand
GCGAACCGCTTGACGATCTCCTTGGCCGGCTCCACTTCCGACAGCGGGATGGCGTTGCCGGGCTTGAACTCCAGCAGTCCCCGGAGCGTGAGCAGTTGCCGCTCCTGCTTGTCGACCAGGTCGCAGAACTTCTTGAAATCGTCGACGCTGTTGAGCCGCGTGGCGTGTTGCAGCTTGGCGACGACCTCGGGGTTGAACAGATGCGCCTCGCCTTTGCGGCGCCATTGGTACTGGCCGCCGACGTCGAGTTCCAGGTTGCTGGGCACGTCCGTGCGAGGATACGCCGACTCGTGCCAGCGGAGCGATTCCTCGGCCACCGTCTCGATGCCCACGCCTTGAATACGGCTGGCGGTCCGGGTGAAATATTCGTCGACGAATTGACTGTTCAGTCCGATCGCCTCGAAGATCTGGGCGCCTCGATAGCTCTGCTGCGTGGAGATGCCCATCTTCGACATGACCTTCAGTAGACCCTTGCCGATCGCCTTGATGTAGTTTTTCTCCAGCGTTTCGCGCGGGTAATCGGCCGGCAAATAGCCTTCGCCCTGCATCTGGTGCAGCGTTTCGAAAGCCAGATACGGATTGACCGCGCCGGCGCCGTAGCCGGTGAGCAGCGCGAAGTGCTGCACCTCGCGGGCGTCGCCCGTCTCAACGATCAGGCCGCAGAGCGTGCGCGTCTCTTCGCGAATCAAATGATGGTGCACTCCGCTGGTCGCCAGCAGCGCCGGAATCGGCGCCGACTCGCCGTTTACGCCTCGATCCGAAAGGATCAGCAGCGTTACGCCGTCGGCGATGGCTTGCGAAGCCTCTGTTCGCAGCTCTTCCATCCGCCGTTTCATCCCCTCGGCGCCATCGGCCCGCGGGAACAGCGTGGACAGCGTGCGGCTCTTCAGCCCCGGCTGATCGACCGCTTTGATCCTGGCCAGATCGGCGTTCGTCAAAATCGGCTGTTCGAGCCGCAGCAGGCGGCATTGCTCGGGCGTTTCGTCCAGCAGATTGCCTTCGGAGCCAATGGTGGTGATCAGAGACGTCACGATCTCTTCGCGAATCGCGTCCAGCGGCGGATTGGTCACCTGGGCGAACAACTGCTTGAAATAGTTGTAGAGCAACTGCGGGCGGTCGGAGAGCACCGCCAGCGGCGCGTCGTTGCCCATCGAGCCGATCGGCTCCTGCCCGTTGGTCGCCATTGGCGCCAGAATGATACGCAGATCTTCCAGGGTGTAGCCGAACGCGCGCTGCAGCCGCCGCAGCGACTTGTCGGAGCGGCCGCTCAATTTCTGGCCGTTGCCTTCCGCCGCCTGGCCGTTTGAAGTTTTCGCCTCGGGAAGCGAGGCCAGCGTCACCTGGTTCTCGTTCAGCCATTGGCGGTAGGGCTGACGCGAGGCGAAGCCCTGCTTGATTTCTTCGTCGGCGATGATCCGGCCCTGCGAGGTGTCAACCAGGAACATGCGTCCGGGACGCAAGCGGCCCTTCGATTCGATCTCTGCGGGCGGAATCTGAAGCACGCCGGCTTCGGAAGCCATCACGACCAGCCCGCTCTTGGTGACCCAGTAACGACTGGGGCGCAGGCCGTTGCGGTCGAGCACGGCGCCAATGACCGTGCCGTCGGTAAACGCCATCGAGGCGGGACCGTCCCACGGCTCCATCAAGCAGGCCTGGTACTCGTAGTACGCCTTGCGCTCGTCCGACATGCTTTCGTGGCCGGCCCAAGGCTCCGGAATCAGCATCGACATGGCCTGCGGCAGCGACCGGCCGGTCACGACCAGCATTTCGAGCACGTTGTCGAAGTTCGCCGAATCGCTGGCGCCGGGCGTGCAAATCGGCGGAATCTTCTTCAGGTCGGCGCCGTACTTCTCGCTGGCCAGCATCTGCTCGCGAGCGTGCATCCAGTTGACGTTGCCGCGCAACGTGTTGATTTCGCCGTTGTGCGCCAGGTAGCGGAACGGCTGCGCCAGATCCCAGGTGGGAAAGGTGTTCGTGCTGTAACGCTGGTGTACCAGAGCCAGGGCGGAAACAAACCGCTCGTCGGCCAGGTCGGCGTAGAACGGTTCGACCTGGTCGGCCAGCATCAAGCCCTTGTAGACGAGGATCCGCGACGACAGGCTCGGCACGTAGCAGTACTTTCGCTGCGTCAAATCGCTCTTCGCCGCGGCGCCTTCGAGTAGCTTGCGAATGACGTACAGCTTCCACTCAAACATCTCGCGCGGCGTCTGTTCGCCGCGGGCGACAAAAACCTGACGAATGACCGGCTCGACGTCGCGGGCCGTATGGCCGATGTGCTCGTTGTCGATCGGCACGTCGCGCCAGCCCAGCAGCCGCTGACCTTCGGCGGCGATGAAATCTTCCAGGCGTCGCTCGCAGAATTCGCGCTGGGCCGGATCGGGCGGCAAGAACACGCTGCCAATGCCGTAGTCGCCGGCCGCCGGCAACTCGAAGCCCAGCTCGCGGCCGACGGCTCGGAAGAATTCGTGGGGGATCTGCGTCAAGATGCCGGCGCCGTCTCCCGTCAGGGGGTCGCAGCCGCAGGCGCCGCGATGCGTCAGATTGACGAGAATCTCCAAGCCCGATTTCACGATTGCGTGGCTTTGTTCTCCGCGCAGGTTCACGACGAAGCCAACGCCGCAGGCGTCGTGTTCATTCGCCGGATCGTAAAGGCCGTCGCGCGCGGGCAGCCCCGGGCTGTGCTGGTGCTGTTGCATGATCATTTACCGTCCGTTTCCATTGACATGAGCCGGCGATTCTCCGGCCAGGACACAACCGTTTTCGTTGTGGTTCGACTCGCTCTCCGCCGCCGACGAAACCAAGGCGGGTTTCGCCGCCGGCGGCGGCGCTGACGCAGAAGCGTCTTCCAGACGCGGAAAACTCTTCCGCGCCTCGCGTTGCAGCAGCTCGATGAACCGCTGCACGGTGACATTGAGTTCCTTGCCCCGGCGATGGATGATTCCCAACGGCCGGACCAACTCGTCGCTTTCCAGACGCACGGCCGCCAGCGTGCCTGTGTGGACTTCGCGGACGACGGTCGGTTCGGGCAGCAAACCGACCCCCGCGTCGATTTCAATCGCTCGTTTGAGCGTTTCAATATTGTCAAACTCCATCACCACCCGCGCCTCGGCGCCGTGCAAATGGAGCACGCGATCGATCTCGCCGCGAATCGTCAATTCGCTGTCGAAGCCGACCATCTTCTGACCGTCAAGTTCTTCCAGGCTGATCGTGCGCCGTGCAGCAAACGGGTGGCTGGGAGCGCACGCCAGGACCATGGGCTCTTGCCGCCACTCGATAGCTTTGATGCTCCGCGAACTCTTCGGGTAGCTCACCAGCCCCAGATCAGCGACGTCGTCTTCGACGCTCTGATAGACTCGGTCCGGATGCAAGTACTCCAACCGCACGTTGGCCTTGGGATGCTGCGACAGGAACTCTTGCAGATAGCGGTTCATGTGGTGCAGGCCGACCGAGTAGATCGACGCCACCCGGACCCGCCCCGCCACCTCCTGGTGCAAGGTCCGCACGCGGTCCTCGACGGCGAAATACCGCTCGACCACCTCGCGGCAGCCGTCGTAGTACACCTCCCCCTCAGGGGTCAGCACGAACGGGCGTTTCGAGCGATCAATCAACTTCACGCCCAGTCCTTCTTCCAGTTGCTGTACGAGCTGGCTGGCCCCCGATTGCGAAATGCCGTTTTCATCAGCGGCGCGTGAAAAACTGCGCTGGCGAACGACATCGCAAAACACCTTCAAGCCTTTGAGTTGGACCGCCATGGACTGAATAAACAAAACAAATGAAGCGCGTGAACAGTATCGAAATGGGCCATAATAGCCTATTGACGGCGGGGCAACTCGTCAAGGAACTTCCCGGCAATTCGGGTAAAAAAAGAAAGCTGGATATGCGTCAAATCATAAGTTGTTTTTATTTAATGGTTTGTGGCGATGTCTTCGCCTGCAGATCAGGCTATCTTCTTGCGAAAAATGGGGTTGGGCGGGGCTTGGCGCCGGCTGTCGCCCCGGCCGCATGCAGCCATCTTGCTTTCGTCGCGGTTCAATTAGATGCCTGTGAGATATCGTCGGCGTGCTGGCATCGAGCGGCTTGGCGGCGGCCAGGTCTGCCGCTGCGGACGTCTTCAGCCGCGGATCCCCGCACGGTAAACGCTGGGGTGGGGCGCACCCGCGGCGCCGGTTCGCAACCATTTCCGACTTGCATTCGGCAGGCTTTGCTGACGCATCATTCGCAATCGTCATGCAGCTCGCCCGGTGCGAGCGCGCCGTGCGCCTTACGCGGTGCGTCGTAAGTTTCGTCTCACGGTCCGGTTCTCAGCGGAGTCGCATGGAGCATCCATGCGCGCCCATTCTCGCTCACGGCAGTTCGGCGCCTCGTTTCGGCGCTCTCATTACGATTGTCCAACGAAGGCTGCCCCGCGGGCGTAAACAATGCCCATGGATTTGCTCGATTTTCTAGTCGGTAATCTGTTGACAAGCTTGTAGCTTTGAGTTTAAGTGGCGTTCGAATCAGCAGCGGGGGCTTGCTGAACCGTCCGGTCGTTTTGCGAACCCGTGACCCTC
>DASZUP010000161.1:0-5035 GCA_035547635.1 Pirellulales bacterium | reverse complement strand
CAAGGCGCCGCAAATCATTTACGGCATGCTGGCGATGGGGTGGCGCGGCTCGGCGGCGCATTGGAACCGCTACGAAACCGCGTACCTGCTGCTGGCCGGCCTGGCGACGCCGCTGGTGATTTCCGTACACAGCATCGTGGGCATGGACTTCGCCGTCTCGATTCTGCCGGGCTGGCACAGCACGATTTTCCCGCCGTACTTCGTCGCCGGCGCCATCTTCTCCGGCTTCGCCATGGTGGTCGCGCTGGCGATCCCGCTGCGATACATCTACGGCCTGCAGGACTTCGTCACGCTGCGGCACCTCGACGCCATGGCCAAGATCATGCTGGCCACCGGCTGCATGGTCACTTACGGCTACTTCACGGAAGTCTTCTTCGCCTACTACAGCGGCAATCCCTACGAGCGGTACGTGATCGTCAACCGCGCCTTGGGCCCCTATGCGTGGAGCTACTGGCTGCTGATCTTGTGCAATTGCATCGTGCCGCAACTGCTCTGGTCGCGCGTGATCCGCCGCAACGTTTACGCGTTGTTCGCGATCTCGCTCATCATTAACCTGGGCATGTGGCTGGAGCGGTTCGTGATCATCGTCATCAGTCTGAACCGCGACTATTTGCCTTCGGCGTGGCACATGTACTACTCGACTCCCTGGGACTTCGCGCACTTGTTCGGATCGATCGGTCTGTTCCTGACGCTGCTGTTCCTGTTCATTCGCTTCCTGCCGATGATTTCGATCTTTGAACTCCGCGGCCTGGTGCGCGAGACGGAAGGAGAGCCCGAATGATGGCGAAGAGCGACGAACTGTACTGCCTGCTGGCCGAATTCGAGGACAGCGAAGCCATCATTCACGCGGCGCACCGCGCGCACGAGGCGGGCTATCGCTGTCTCGACGCCTTCAGCCCGTTTCCGATCGAAGAACTTTCCGAAGCGATCGGCCATCACCACAATCGGCTGCCGTTGGTCGTGCTGATCAGCGGCATTGTCGGCGGGGCGGCGGGTTACTACATGTTGTATTATGCCTCCGTGCTGAGCTATCCGCTCAACGTCGGCGGGCGGCCGCTGCACAGTTGGCCGGCCTTCATTCCAATTACGTTCGAAACGACCGTGCTGGCCGCCGCGTTCGGCGCGGTGCTGGGCATGTTGGCGCTGAACGGCCTGCCGATGCCCTACCATCCGGTGTTCAACGTGCCTGAGTTCAAACGCGCCAGCCGCGACCGTTTTTTTCTCTGCATCGAAGCCCGCGATCCGCAGTTCCGTCTGGAAGAAACGCGGCAATTCCTGCAGAGCCTGTCGCCGCAGCAGATTTTCGAGGTCGAACCATGAACCTGCCGGCGCCACTCGCGACCATCGCCGCGCCGTCAATCCGGTTGCGGCCTTCGCTCCGACGCCCGCTACTGGCGGTCTGCCTGGCGATGGCCTGCGCCGGCGCCGCCGGGTGTGACATGCTGGACATGTACGATCAGCCTCGCTATGAGCCGCTGGAAGCGAGCGAGGTGTTCGACGATCACGGCGCCTCGCGGCAACTCGTGCAAGGAACGGTGCCGCGCGGCTGGCTGCGCGAAGACGATGCGTTATACACGGGCAAGATCAACGGCGAGTTCGTCAGCGAGTTGCCCGTCGAGTTCAACGAAAAGTTGATGAAGCGAGGCCAGCAGCGATTCAATATTTATTGTTCGGTTTGTCACAGCCGCACCGGCGACGGCGACGGAATGATCGTCCGCCGCGGGTTTCGCCGTCCGCCGTCGCTGCATATCGATCGGCTGCGCAACGCGCCGGCCGGGCACTTTTTTGACGTCATGACCCACGGCTTTGGGGCCATGCCGAGTTATGCCAGCCGGATCAAGGTCGCCGATCGCTGGGCGATTGTCGCCTACATCCGCGCGTTGCAGTTGAGCCAGAACGCTCGTTTGCAAGATGTTCCGGAAGACGAAAGGCCGAAGCTGGATAAGCCCCAGGAACAAGCCGAAGCGCCCGCTGCGGCGGAGACCGAGCAACAAGAGGCGGGCGAATGAACGAGCATGACCAATTCACCGCCTTTGTTTCCCGGCTGCGCGGCGTTTCGCTGCTCGTGGGCGTCATCGGCGCCGCGCTGTGTGCGGTCGGGTACTTTACCGCCCCGGCAAGGTTCTTCCAGGCGTATCTGTTCGGCTACATGTTCTGGCTGGGCCTGACGTTGGGATCGATGATCGTGTTGATGATTCACGGCCTGACGGGCGGCGGCTGGGGACTGGCTCTGCGCCGCGTCTCCGAGGCTGCGATGGGCACCTTGCCGCTGATGGCGCTGTTGTTCACGCCTCTCCTGGCCGGCATTCCCATGCTTTACGAGTGGGCTCACGAAGAGGTCGTCGAGGCCGATTCGGTATTGCAGGCCAAGAGCGCCTACTTGAACGTCGAAGGCTATCAGATTCGAGCGGCCGTCATCTTCGCGGTCTGGCTGGTTTTTTGGCGGCTATTGATGCACTGGTCGCCCAACGAAGAGACCAATCCCGATTCGCCCCGCAGCATTCGCCTGCAGCGCGCCAGCGGCCTGGGACTGGCGCTGTACGGCCTGGCCATCACCATCGGCAGCGTCGATTGGGTCATGTCGCTCGAGCCGCACTGGTTTTCCAGCATGTACGGCATCCTGTGGGCGTCGAGCGAAGGACTGTCGGGCCTGACGTTCGCCATCCTGGCCATTACCGTGCTGGATCGCTTCGAGCCTTGGCGCCGCATCGCCACCACCGGGCGACGTCACGACCTGGGCAACTTGCTGCTGGCTTTCACCATGTTCTGGGCCTACGTGGCCTTCATGCAGTTCTTGATTATCTGGTCCGGCAATTTGCCGGAAGAGAACGTGTGGTACCTGGCCCGCTCCGTCGGCGGCTGGGAACTCATCGTAATGGCGTTGATGGCGTTGAGCTTTGCCTTGCCGTTTTTCCTGTTGCTGTTGCGCGACGTCACGCGGCATCGCCTGCGGCTGTGCCAGGTGGCCTCTTGGCTGCTATTCATGCAAGTCGTCTACGGCTACTGGATGATCGAGCCGGCGTTTTCGCCGCAGACGCTTACCATCCACTGGCTGCACCCGGTCGCCCTGGCGGCCATCGGCGGCTTTTGGCTGACGATGTTCGCCTGGCGCCTGCCGGCGCTTGCCGCCATGCCCATCTATGACCCCGAACTGACGGAGGCGGTCGATGAACGAACCGGTCACGCCATCGCCTGAAGGCGATCGCGGTCGCGGCTACGAGGCGACCGACGTCAACGTCTGGTACGTAATGGCCTTCGGCTTGGGGCTGGCCTTGATGGTGATCGCCGTGCTGCCGCTGATGATCTCAACGTTCCGGGACTTCGAGCGCAAAGCCAAAACGCGCGACGTGGAGCGCAGTCCGCTGGCCAGATCGCAACAACCGCCGGCGCCCCGATTGGAAGCCAGGCCCAGCGAGACGCTGGCCGTGCACCGGCGGCAAGAAGAAAAGCTGCTCAACGAGTACCGTTGGATCGACAAAGAGCAAGGCGTGGCGCAAATCCCCGTCGAGCGTGCGATGCAATTGCTCGTTGAACGCGGTCTGCCCGAACCGCGCCCCGCCAAGCCCCAGCCGCCCGTGGGCGAAGGGAAAACGAGCGAAGAGAAATCGAGCGGCGGGAAACCGGCGGCGGATTCAAAACAGGATTCAAAACCAAAGAGCCCTCCGAAACAGGAGGGCCGGCTATGATCCGCGCGACCGTCACAGCATCCTCTCGCTGCAACGTCCAGAGCTTTTTGCATGCTGCCGGATGCCTGCTCCTGGTTGCAGCGTTCACGCTAATGCTTGCGACTGGTCCCGCAATGGCGCAAAACCGCGCCATCACGCAGGTCTATGGCACGCCGGCCGGCAAAAGCCCCGTCGGCGGGCTGGCCAACGAGATCGGCATCGACCAGCATCTCGACCGGCAGTTGCCTTTGGACCTCTCGTTTCGTGACGAGCAGGGCAAACAGGTCCGGCTGGGCGACTACTTTGGCGACAAGCCGGTGGTGCTGACGTTGGTCTATTTCCGTTGTCCGATGCTCTGCACGCAAGTGCTCAATGGCCTGCTGCGCACCAGCCAGGCCGTCAAGTTCCAGATGGGCCGCGACTATCACGTGGTGACTGTCAGCATTGACCCGAACGACACGCCGGAAATGGCCGCTGAGAAAAAGGCCAGTTACGTCCGCGCGTACCGGCGCGAGGGCGCCGAGCAAGGCTGGCATTTTTTGACCGGCAAGCCGGAAGCCATTCACAAATTGGCCGACGCGGTCGGCTTTCGCTATCGCTATGACGAACGCACCGACCAGTTCGCGCATGCCAGCGGGATCATGCTGGCGACGCCGGACGGCCGCCTCTCGCGATATCTGTACGGCATCGAATATCCGCCGAACGACCTCCGCCTGGGGCTGGTGGAAAGTTCCGAGCACCGCATCGGATCGCCCGTCGACCAGGTGCTGTTGCTGTGTTACCACTACGACCCGCTGACGGGCAAATACGGTCTGGTAATTTCGCGCTCGCTCAAGTTCGCCGGCTCGGTCACGATGCTGGCCTTGGGCGGCTTTCTGGTCGTCATGTTCCGGCAAGAACGTCGGCGCGAGCGGCTGGCAAGGCCCGCAAGCGCGGCGCAGGCAGTCGCCGAACCCGCTGAGACGAATTGAGATGATGGAAGACGGTTTCAGCTTATTTCCCGCTCAGGCCTCGACGCATGCTCCGCGCGTCGACCTGCTCTACGCGTTCCTGGTCGCCCTGTTCTTCCTGGTGCAGATCGTGATCGCGTTCTTGATCGTCTATTTTGCGGTCAAGTATCGCCGCGGCTCCAAAGCCGATCGGGGCCCCGCCAAGGGAGTCGATCGCAAGACGCTCCACTTTCGTCAGCAAATGATGGAAGCCTCGTGGCTGATCGTGCCCTTCTTCGTGTTCATGGGCATCTTCTTCTGGGGGGCCAACGTATTTTTCGTCAGCTTTCGGCCCCCCGACAACGCCTTCGAGGTCCGCGTCGTAGGCAAGCAGTGGATGTGGAAGTTCCAGCATCCCGAAGGGAAACGCGAAATCAACGA
>DASZUP010000160.1:0-2470 GCA_035547635.1 Pirellulales bacterium | reverse complement strand
CCGGGCGGCGGCCAGGCGGCCTCTCAGATGCACCTGGCCCGCACCGTCTGCCGTCGGGCCGAGCGGCGGCTGGTTTCGCTGGCAGCCGCCGAGACGATCTCCGGCGCCCTGATGATTTATCTCAATCGCCTCAGCGACCTGTTGTTCGTGCTGGCTCGCGAATTGAATCGCCAGTCGGGCCAAGGCGACGTGCCGTGGCGGAAAGGATGAAATTGAGCGAGACCGCCCGCAGACGGCTTGCCGGATGCAGCCCAGGGCAATCATATCTTGTTTCGCGACAAAGCTGAGCAGGATTGGTCCCAGGACTTCGAACGAGAGGCCCGCGCGGCAGCAAGCTACACTAGCGCGCAAGGATCCTCAGAAATGTGACGGCTGCGGACGAGATCCCTATTCCGACCCAAATTCCTAACACGAACATGACGTTGGGATTGAGTTGCCCGTCGGCATTGAATACCCATTTCGGCAATGCGATTACACGGCGATTTGGCCCAGCCACTGAGACGCTTTGGGGGATTTCAAAAGCGCTCTCGGGCTCAGGCAGCGGCTCGGCCACGTCGCCCTCGGGCGACAATATCGACGGCGCGATTTCGTGGCTTGGCGCCGCGGGCCTGAACTTAACTAGTTTAACTTTGGGCGGGTGATAGAGATTATGCAGGATGTCGCCTGCAAGGTGGTCGGCCGTCTGGGCGCGTTCGTCGGACTCGGCCGCCTCCTGAATCACCAACTCGAAGTGCAGTCGCCCGATTTGGAGTTGGTCGCCGAGGTCCAGGCGGCGACGACCGACGATCCGCGTTCCGCCGACAATGACTCCGCCGCCGAAGTCGCACACCCAAACGCCATCGTCTTGTACGAGCAGCGCGCAGTGATACGGGCGGACCTGAGCCGTACTGATCTTGAGATGACAGTTGTCAGCACAGCCGACGAGAAATCGGGGGCCCCGGATTGGGATCTCTCGGCCCGCCTGTTTGCCGGCACAGATTCGCAAGCTGAAACGCATGCTGCTCGCTTCGCGAAATCAAAACATCCTGGCGGAAACGACGGGCCAGACCGCCGGGCATTGGGAATTTGGATGGAATCGAAGGCGTCGGACTCCGGCGGAGCAAACAACGATTAGTCCCGGTCTTCTCGTCTCGTCGGCCGACGCACACTTCCGGGCGGCAACCCTGCATTCGGGCTGGCGACCTCGTCTTCCTCGTCGGCTCTCGCGGCAGGCGTTTTCTTATTGGCAAAATTGAGCATCCACTCTCCGTCGATCTGCCATTGGCCGCGAGCGTTTTCAACCCAAACGAAGTCGACGACGACCTTGGTCGGGCCGTCCGGACTCTCGGCGAGATGGATTTCGACGGGCGTACGGAAATCGGCCACTAACACATTCTTCCCCTTTTCGTCTTTCTCTGCCCGGCGGAACATCTCGGTGGTCTTGCCAACCGTGGCCTTTACGTCCGAATCGGCGCCCAGCCCGGCAAATGCTTCGCGCGGGGTCTTATCAAACCACTGGTGCAGGGCATTGGACGTGTCCGGCATGGCCAGGCGGTCGAGCGTGCGCCAATCTCCCTTGGCGAAGGCCTGGCCCGCGATCGCTGCGCGCTGAGAGAGATCCTCTGGGAACGGATCCTCTTGCAGCTTCACGATCAGCATGGCCATGACCGGCAGCGCCCCGACAATGGCGCCTGCGATGCCCCAACGCACGACCGGCGGCAAACGAGAAAACCAGCGTTCCAAACGGTTCGCCCGTTGCGATTGAATCGGCGCCTCTGGATCGGGAAGCGCGTCCGGCGGGGGCCGCTCGCCGTTGACCACGCCGTGCACCGTAATATGAAACACGCGTTTGCACTGTTTGCAAGTAAACGTGCGATCGAGCCGCGAGATCTTGATTTTCCCCGCGAGGCCGCAGCGCGGGCATTCGAGCGGCACATAGGCGTATTCGCCTTTGAAGCGGTCGGCGCTTAAGCGAAGCCCGTCCGCCAAAGAGAATTCTTCCGGCGGCGCAGAATCGGCCGCGAAGTTCTCGCCTTTCGCCGGGGCGTAGTCGGGCTTCGCCACGGCGCCCTGGCGCGTTTTGGTGTGGCGTTCAGTCACGAATAGTTCTCGTTTACTTCTTGCCAGCAGACGCCTTGCTCCCGCCCAGCGACCAGCCGAATCCCGGCAGGTCGCTGCGGTCGACGGCAAACGCGTACAAGATCATCGGCTTGTCCGCTTCGAAGTCGTTGTCGCAGGCCACCACCAACAAGCGGCGGCCGTCGGGCAAGTCGGGGCCGAAGGCCAGCCCCTCGAACTTCTCCGGACACTCCGGGCCCCGGATGCCGTAACGGGGATCGAGCAGGTCGAGGAACAACGACTTCTTAACCGGGCGCATGCCTTCCGGCAGTTCTTCTGCCGGCAGTGCATCGCGTTCGCTCACGTCGCTGGCTCCGGCCAGATCGATCTTATACAGCCGCTTGCATTTCGCCTTGTCTCCCTCCGTGCCGTC
>DASZUP010000159.1:0-31546 GCA_035547635.1 Pirellulales bacterium | reverse complement strand
CAAGAGCGGTTTTTTCAAAAGCTGAACTCCAGAGGATGCACGGCGAAGAGGCGCGCGAGGACTCGGTGCACTCTGGCGGGCGGAGAACTGGGATGTCTGCGGGATTTCACGCCCCGGCGGGAATTTGCGTGGCGCACGCCGGGCAATTAGACTATCGCCTGCCCGCCTTGCCCGTTTTCCCCAAAAACGACCTTCCTTCAGGAGACTTGTCGTGCTGCTGCGATCTCTTTTCCGCGTGCTGGCCGCTTTGCTCTGTACTGCGATTGGCGCTTCCGCCATGGCCGAAGACGCTGCGCCAAAAATCCGCGTCGGCATTATTGGCTTGGATACCTCGCACGTGATGGCGTTCACCGGCGTACTGAACGATCCAAACAGCGAAGGAGAGTTGCAAGGCGTGAAAGTCGTTGCGGCCTACCCGGGCGGTAGCCCCGACATCGCATCAAGTCGCGACCGCGTGGCGGGCTACACGAAAGACTTGCAGGAAAAATATGGCATTGAGATCGTCGACTCGGTTGAAGCCTTGATGCCAAAGGTTGATGCGGTGCTGCTGGAAAGCGTCGACGGGCGGCCTCACTTGAAACAGGTCAAGCCGGTGTTTGCCGCCGGCAAACCCGTGTTCATCGACAAGCCGGCGGCCGGCAGTCTGGCCGACGCGGTCGAGATCTTCCGCTTGAGCAAGGCCAGCGGAGTTCCCTGCTTTTCCAGTTCTTCGCTGCGATTCAGTCCCGGCATTGCTCAAATGCGCAACAATGAAAAGGTGGGCGAAGTGCTGGGTTGCGATGCATACAGTCCTTGTTCGTTGGAAGAGCATCATCCCGACCTCTACTGGTACGGTATTCACGGCGTGGAGACTTTGTACACCATCATGGGGACGGGCTGCGACAGCGTTTCGCGGACTCACACCCAGGACACCGACTTTGTGACCGGCGTGTGGGAAGACGGACGGGTCGGCACTTTCCGTGGCATGCGCAGCGGTAAGCACGATTACGGCGCGCTCGTGTTTGGAACCAAGGGGATCGCACCCAGCGGCGGCTATGGCGGATACAAGCCGCTGGTGGTGGAGATCGCCAGGTTCTTCAAGACCGGCAAGCCGCCGGTCAGCGCCGAAGAGACGATCGAGATCATGGCCTTCATGGAAGCGGCCGACGAGAGCAAGCGGCAAGGCGGCAAACCAGTCACGCTGAAAAGCGTGCTGGCAAAAGCCGGCTACCAGGCCGACAAGTGAGCGGCGACGCGCTGTGCTGAGCCGGCTCGCACATTACTGAACCGGGGCTTTAGAATTCCGCAGCGGGCATGGCGGCGAGCCGCTGGATCGCCTGTTCCAGTAGCCGCCGCTGGTCGGCATTGGCCACGCGCACGCGCGCTTCCTCCGCCGAACACCAGGCTCGCTTCCGCTGTCGCGCCTCGAGCCAGTGTTCCAGCACCTCTGAGACCCGCATCATGACCACAGTGACGCGCAACTGGCCGCCCCACTTGGCATATTCATAACTGCCCAGCGGAGTTCCGACGATCTCCCCGCGCAACCCCGCTTCTTCATACGCCTCTTTCAAGGCCGTTTCCGGATAGGTTTCTCCCGGGTCGATGGTCCCTTTGGGAAACCCCCAGCGTCCCTTGTTTAACGAGGTTATCAGGCAAAACTCAAACTGCCGGGCCTGCTGGCGAAAGGGAATTGCACAGGCCTGCAGCGCGAACGCTTCCGAATCAAGCTGGTTCATTTCGAGACACTTCTTCCCGAGATGAGACAACAAAACGCATTTCGTGCTCCAAGACGATGCGCAACCGCCATCTGCTCGGCAAATATTAGTAAATCCTTGCGGAAAAAAGGTTAAAGATTGTTGGGTCCGCAGATTGCAATAGATTCCTGCGGTGTGGCGCCGGTTTTGCTGATCATGGGGCCCGTCGTCAGTGCGACGCTCCCGCACCGTGCTGGCGACCAGCGTGAGCAGACGCTGAAGCAGTCACGATACAGGCAAAGCTTCACTATTTTGTCGCGTTTTTCAAGGAGGATGGACCCATGCTCGTGCTCAGTCGCAAGGTTGGCGAAAAATTGGTCATTGGCGATGGCATCGTGATCACCGTAAGTCGGGTGGCCGGCCAGAGGGTCAGTATCGGTATCGAAGCGCCGCCCCATGTGCGGGTTGTGCGCGGCGAATTGCAACCGTACGACCACCCGGAAAACCCAGAGCACGCCGACGCGGCGCTTGCCTGCTCACGAGGTTGATCTCGGCAACTGATAGCGAGTTATCCCCCCCGCGCGAAGATTGCTTGCTGCCGCGTCAACGCGGCGCGTCCACCGCGGGGGCTGAGTCGCTGGCCAGTCAGAGTAGAGAGCGAATTGCTTGGGCGATGGCCATCGCCGCCCGATCGATGAGTTCGTCCGGTTGGAGCAGCAGCGGGTGGTGCAGCAATAGACTGCTGACCGCCGCTCGCCGGCTCTCGAGCAATTCGTCGGCAATCCGGCATCTTCGCGGACTTCTTAAAGCAAAACCGCGAAACCCTGCGTCCAATGCGAGGCCTGCGGTCTGCGCTGCAGCGATGAAGGCATCGCGAGGCTGCCCGCCGAGTTCTTCCGGGCAATATTGCATGCCGACTTTGTAAAATGCCGGCTGCGCAGGTTCGACCCGGTTGACGAGCGGCCGCAATCCCGCCACGCCGGCGAGACCCTGCCATAACCGTTCGACAGCGGCCATTCGCCGGAGGTTCCGGGCTTGCAGCTTGGCCAACTGCGGCAACAGCACGGCCGCTTGCAGCTCGCTCAGCGGAAAGGCATGATTTCCTTGCTCGCAGAAGATTTTGGCGCGCTGGCGAACGTCGGCATGTCGCGTAAGGATGGCGCCGCCCCGCCCGGCCGTGAGCAACTTGCTGCCTCCGAAGCTCAGCACGCCTACATCTCCCCAACTTCCGGCCGGCCGCCCTGAGACGATGGCGCCCGGCGCCTGGCATGCGTCTTCAACCACGGCCAACCCCCGCTCGGCCGCGAACGCCACAATCTCTCGCATCGGCGCCAGCCCCCCATGCAGGTGCGAGACGAGTACGGCGCGCGTCTTTTTGCTACATGCCGCAGGCAGCGAAGCGGCCCCCAGATTCCAATTTTCAGGATCGACGTCCACGAGGACCGGCAGCGCCCCGACGGCCTCGATCGCCCGAAAATTTCCCGGGAAGTCATACCCAGCCAGAATCACTTCGTCGCCTGGTCCCACCTTCATCCCGCGCAGCGCCAACTCGACGGCGAACGTCCCCGAACAACAGAGAGCGACGTGCTCCACACCGAACATTTCCGCCAGCGTTTCGCTCAGCTTGAGCGAGTTCGGCCCATGATAGCGGCCCCAACTGCCGTCGGCATAAGCCCGCTCAAGCGCAGTCAGCACGTCCGGATCCGCCGGCGGCCAGGCGGGGGCGACGGCCGAAACGGCGGCGGAAGCTTCGGGTGCGGCTGCGGTGGGACGGCGTGGATTCAAGCGGCGGGCCTCAAACGCAGAGCCAGTGCAGCAACGGGTAGTAAGTTCGGCGCGCCGGATCAATGCCTATCCGCGAGCGCCGTGCTCGTCGTTCGCCCACGCTCGGCTGATATTCAAACGACGGCTGGAATGTCGGCCGGCCTTGTTTTAAGGTGTAAGAGGGCCGACAACGCATCCTGTTCGACACTACACTACCCAGCTAGCTCTGCCAAGAACCCTTATGCCACCCGATCCTGCAGCTTCTCCCAAGCGAGTTCGATTTCTGATGCTCGGCGGCTTTCTGGGCGCCGGCAAAACGACCGCGATCGCGCGGCTTGCGCGGCACTTTGTCTCCCAGGGGCGGAAGGTCGGCCTGGTGACGAACGATCAGGCGTACGGTCTGGTCGACACCCAATCGTTGCGCGCCCAGGGTTTTCAAGTGGGGGAAGTGACCGGCGCCTGTTTTTGCTGCAAGTTCAACGACCTGGTGGCCACGGCCGGGCAGTTGGCCGCAGAGGATCAGCCCGACGTGATCATTGCCGAGCCGGTCGGCAGTTGCACCGACCTGGTGGCCACGGTCATCGAGCCGTTGCGTCAGCTCTACGGCGAGCAGTACGAGATCGCCCCCATGGCGGTGTTGCTCAAGCCGGATCACGGCCGCAAGATCCTGGCAGATGAGCAAGGGATCGGCTTTTCGCCCAAGGCGGCCTACATCTTTCTCAAGCAGTTGGAAGAAGCCGACGTAGTAGTGATCAACAAGCTCGATCAGCTCGACGCCGAAGCGCGCGAGCGGCTGTTGCAGCTCACGCGCCAGCGATTCCCAGACAAGGAAGTGCTGGCCGTAAGCGCCCGCCAGGGAGAGGGCTTTGCCGAGCTCATCGCCGCACTCGAGCGCGGCGAACCGCAGCGCACTCGCACGCCGGATGTCGACTACGACGTATACGCCGAAGGAGAAGCTGAACTAGGCTGGCTTAATGCCGCCGTCCGGCTCCGCACGGCGGCAGGAGAGTTCGACGTCGACGAGTTGCTCATGGAATTGCTGCGTCATCTGGAGCGTTCCTTCAGCGAAGTCTCGGCGGAACCGGCCCACCTGAAGGCCCTGGCCGACGCGGCCGGCGCCACGGCGATTGCCAACCTGGTCAGCGCCGACTCCGGCGTCGAACTTTCGTTAGCCTCAGGGGCCCGCGCCGCTGCGGCCGAGGTCACAGTCAACGCCCGCGTCGCCATCGATCCCGAGACGCTTGCCGACCAGGTCGGCAAAGCGGTCGCCCGGCTTGCGGAACAGCACGGTCTGGAAGCGGAGGTCAGCGACCTACAGAGCTTCCGGCCCGGCCGTCCCATGCCCACCCACCGTATGCCGTTGGGCCAAAGCCATTCTCCCGCCCGGTGAGCGGCAACCTTTTTCCACTCGCTTGCATGTTCGGAGACGTAGCGGAATCAGCGCCGGCGCCGGGCCCCGCGGCCATGCCGACGGAGCTCTTACGCGTTTCTGTTGCGCAGAGTCTCGGCGGGCGCGAACTGCACCGCCGGTGCATTCGGCGTTCGCAATTTTTGTCTCCGTGATCGGCGCGCTCAGCGTACAATTGACATCAACTCGCATGCACTGTTAGAGTTGGCCTTGCGCGAGTCCGCTGCACCGACCTCGGCGGCTCGCATCCCGGATGGGTGGCCGAGCGGTCGAAGGCGGCAGTCTTGAAAACTGCTTTAGGAGTGATCCTAACGGGGGTTCGAATCCCTCCCCATCCGCGTCTAAGTTCGCTGCGAGTCGCGGGTTATCGCTTTTTGTGTCAGAAGTCACGCTGGTCTTTTCCGGCAGCGATTCCCCGCGACTTGCGGCGGCTTCCTGCTGGGACGGCGTCGGCTGGCCGTCATATTGCGAACCGGCGACGCGGCGTTGCGTTGACGAGCAAGCTATGCATCGCGCAGATCAGGATCGAGCCGGTAAGCTTTTTCGCGATCTGCTCGGGCTTCGTGCGGCATGCCGAGCGCGTCGTAAACGCGGCTGCGGTCGAGATATGCTTGGGCCGGTTCGTTGGCGCGGCGCACGGCGCGGCTCAAGTCGGAAATCGCTCCGTGCAGGTCGCGCAGGCCCGCCTTGGCCAGTCCGCGCAGGCGAAAGTCTTCCGCTTCGGGCTTACCATAACGCATCAAGGCCTCGGCGTCTTCCAACGCCTGGCGGTGCTCGCGGAGCTCGAGATTGGCCGCCGTGCGAGTACGTCTCGCATCGAGATCGCTGGAGTCCAGGCGGATTGCCGCGTCAGCGTCGGCAAGGGCTTCCTTTACGCGGCCCAAGGCGAGCCGCGCCTCGGCGCGATGCTGGTAAACCTCGCCGTCGTCGGGGGCCAGTTGCAGCGCCTGGTCGTAGGCCGCGCATGCCCGCTCGTAATCGCCGGAATTGGCGTACAGTACGCCGCGAGCGAAATACGCGTCAGGACCGTGCTGCTGCAGCCGCATCTGGCGTACCGTCTCTTCGACGCTCGCCTCTTCGTCCTCAGGTATGACTTCGTCGGGCACGGCATTCATTGTGACTTGGGCGCCGTCGGCCCACGGCCAGCCGGCGGGATCCTGCCGATAAAAGTCCATCAAAATCTCGTACAGCGCCGGGTGTTGTTCTTTGAGCGGCCGAGGCTGTTCAAAGAAACATTCCGTCGAGACGGCGAAAAACTCGGCGGGACTCGTGGCTCCGTACTGATTCAGCAATGTCGCCTGGCCGCGAGCCGAGCGTCGAACCAGGTCGGCATACTCGTCGCCCGCCACCCGTTCCCACCGCTGTTGTTGCTCGGAGCTTTCCAGCGGCGGCATGCCGTCCATCTCGCCGTCGATATCGTCCAGATGATGGGCGAACTCGTGGAACACCAGGTTGCCGTGGTCCTCCAGTCCGCGAGCGTTCTGCCAGGAGATGATCACGGGCCCCCGATGCCAGTATTCGCCATAGACCGCCTCCTGCTCGGGGATGAAGGTTCCGCGCTGCCGCGACGGGTGGACATACGTGCCGGGATAGACCAGCACCGTGCGAATGCGATCGTAGTAATACTCGTGCGGCAGGCCCAGCACGAGCAGGCACGCTTGGGCTGCAATGGTGACCTTCATTTCGTCGTCGACCGTCAGGCCGCCGCAGCCGACCCAGTCCTTTTCTGCGATGAAGATCCGCAGCCGGTCTCGCAAAGCGGACTTTTCCGCGAGCGGCAGCAACGAATACTGCCGAACGTTGCGAGTCAGATATTTCAACCAGTCATGAGCAAACGGCTCGGCCAGCAATTGTTGCCGGCGCTGGCGTTGTTTCGAGGAGAAGAACATCGAGCGAAAACGATCTGGTGGGAAAACGCACTCTTTGCGCCATTGTGACGCAAGCTCGCTCTGCACGCCAGTCATGCCCCGCGCTGGCCGGCGATCATGCCGACGTTTCCGCTTCCCAATCGATCAGGGTGCGACGGACGCCGCCGTCGGCAATTGCATCGCCCGAATTTCGGCCAACAGGGCCAGGTCTTCGGCATCCACGGCGTCGAACTCGTCTTCCTCGAGGGCGCTCTGTTCGCCGTCATCGGTTTTCGGCTGGCTTTCATCCTCAGGAGCGGGTAATTCGCCTTCGTGCTGTACGCCGGGCGCCTGACGCGGGCCGTCCGGCTGCTGCGAGGAACCGATCCGCAGCGCGATGCTGCCCGACGGATCCATCCAGGGATACTGGATCGGACCGTGGTTCAGCAGCGGAATGTTACTGCCCGGCTCCGCGGCAAATTCCAGCCGGCCCATCCCATAACCGGACGCGTAGCTGCCGTAACCGCCCGTATAGCCGTCGTAGCCTTGCGAGTGGCTCTCGAAATCGGACGTGAACGGAAGGTAACCGTAGTTTGACCAATCGTCGCCCGGCGGACTCAAGACCGCATCCATGACCGACAGACTGGAACTCGAGCCGGCACGGCGATAGAACTCATCCGATGCGAGGAATGCTTCCGCTACCTGCTGGAAGGTGACCACGCGTTGTTCTACCAGGGTTGCCCAAGACTGCTTTTCGGCGGGACTCGCTTCGCGGCCGAGGAACTGCTGGTAGAAGCTGCCGATCACATTCGTGTCGTGCTCATTGGAGTGCAGTACGATATCGGCCAGTTGACCGCGCGTGAGCACGTCTTGATCCAGCATCGAGGTCAGCGCTGCCAGTCCGCCGGGATCGGCCGTGCGACCGAGCACGTCCACGAACAGTCGCTCCACGAAGCCCGCATTGCTGGGATTCGAATACAGGTATTCCGACGAGTGCAGGAACGCGTTGGAGACCTGGGTTTCGCTGGCGCCGGCCCTAAAGACGCCGATCCAATGTTCGACTTCCGCCGCACCGGGCGTCCGCCCCAAAAAGGTCTGGTAGTCGTCGGTAATCTGCGCCGCGCGATGTTCGTCCGAAGACCACAGCAAATCCGCCAATTGCAACCGGGTCATGCCTGATTCCAGCGCCTGCACCCAGTTATTCAACGAACCGGGATCGACTTGCCGCCCCAGCACGTCCTGGTACAAGGCCGAGACGAAGGCCGCGTTCGGATCCGAATACTGAGTGGGCTGTGACGGCGAGGGACTCGGGGACGGGCTGGGCGAAGGGCTGGGGCTCGGCGTGTAACTGGCGCCAAGAATGGATTCCAGCGCCGAGTAGACGTCGAGCCGCTTGAACGTAAGCCACGTATGATTCACGTTGTCCTGCCCGAACGAACTGTCGACGATGCTGACGCCCGTGGCTTTCATGATTGCGAGGATGTTGCTCTCGGTGGCCAGCGAGCTCTCGCCTTTGAGATCCAGCGCCTGGCGGATCAGCGCGGCGGCGCCTGCGACCATGGGCGAGGCCATCGAGGTGCCGGCCATGCTGGCGAACGAGTTGCTGAGATAAGTCGACGTGACGTAGGCGCCCGGCGCCAAAATGTCGAGCGCCGAGCTGCGCTGGGTAAAGCTGGCGATCTGGTCCGAGGCAGTCGAATAGTCTTTGGCCCCGTTGGCCCAACTGGCCGAACCGTAATTGCCATTCCAGACGGCGCCGACGGAGACCACATTGTTGCTAATGGCTGGAAAAGCGAGACCCGGCTGGCTGCCGTACGAGTAATAACTGTTGCCCGATGCGGCGGCCACGAACACGCCTTCATTGGTCAGCGTCTGCAGGTCGCCGTCGAGAAAGGAATAAGGACTGACCGTGTAGTTCCCGGCGCCCAGCGACATATTCACTGCGGCGATGTGATACTGGGCCTGGTGGGCGGCGACCCATTGCAGGGCGGCGTCGACGTTGCCGAACGTGCCGGAACCGGACGCGTCGAGCACCTTTAACGCAATGATTCCGACGCCCGAAGCCACGCCCGTGTAATTGGCGTCGGCGCTGCCGATGATGCCGGCCACGTGCGTTCCGTGTCCGTTGTCGTCCATCGGATCGGCGTCGCTATTGACGAAGTCCCAGCCGCCGAGATAGCGGCCGGCGAAGGCCGGGTTGTTGTAATCGACGCCGGTGTCGATGATCGCGACGGAGTAGCCGGCGCCCGTCAGCCCGAACTGTTGCCGGGCCTGGCCGGCGCCAATCAGATCCATCGCCGCACTCGACTGCGCCGCAACCTGGCCGCCGTTGAAATCGGCCGTGTTGGCCTGCTGGTCGATGCTGTCGAGCGTAAACGTTTCTTGCCGCCAGTCGATGCCGCCCGAGGTTGTCGGCGCTGCACTGAACAGCAGGATCTCTTCCAGACGTTCAATGGACAAGCAAGCGCGCCGCGCGCGAGCCTCGTGATGCGAGGCGCCCGTGAACCGGGCCAGCCAAGAAAGCGACATTTCCCAGATCTCCGCTGCCGGACGATCGCCGGACAATGGTCAAGAGCCGAATGGTTCTGCCGGACCGTCCGTTGGACATGGGTGAGACGGTCTCGACTTGAGAGAGAATTCTCTCAACCAACTCTAGGTTGCGATCTGCGCGTCGCGAAACGAAGGCAAGAGAAGGCCTCAATTCCCCGACAGGGCCGGCGAATGTCGATGCCGCCGGGCAACGTCTGGGTCGCATGGGCGGCGAATGGGCAACGTGCGTCGTCTTTTGGCAACGCAGCAGCCGCCGCGGCGGCGAAGCTGCGGCCGATAACGCGCCAATGCAAAAAGCGCGAGTCGAAGGGGGGAAGGATCGCACCCCGGCGGCGCCGTTCCGAGGCGGTCGTTTCCGCTCGCAGCGAAGCCGTCAGCCGCGGACGAGAAGCCCGGACGCCCGGCAGCTAGGCCGGCGGGTTCCAGCCCGGTGGAAACTCGTGCATGAAATCAGAGTGGGACAGACGCCACTGCCAGTCCTGCCCGCCGTGGTCGAACGCGCGAACCCAAACCATGCGCACGAAGAATGACGTCGTCTGCCCTTGGTCTTCCACGCTGACGGCATAAACGTCAACCACGGTCGACTGCTCCGGCGCCGCATCGAGCGACTTGTTCTCGAAGTATCGCACCGTGGCGTATTTTCCCAGCGAGAGCAAGGCGCGGACGTGCGGCTCCTGTACGTATTCTTCGATGTCGCGACGCTTGGCCGGCTCCGCGTAGCGGGCCACCAGGTCATCGTCGGGCGGAAACCGCTGCGACTTTAGCCAGGTCAACTGATGCGCTCGGTACGGATCGCCTTCTCGCAAAGCCTCGAACCACTGGCGGCTCATCAGCCGCGCCTCGCAGCGCAATTGCCAGCGAAACATGCCCCACCGCACCGGCGCGGAAGCGCCTAACACGAGTGATAGCGTCAAGCCGACCAGGGCCGCTTTGCGGCCGATCTGCAACGCCTCCGCCGAGCAAAGCCGCACCAGCGCCCAACCGCTGGCCAGTGCGCCGGCAAGCGGCAGCAGCCACAAGAGAGGATGCACGAACGCCAGCACCGACAACAATCCAAGCAGCAAGCCGCCGACTGCCAGCGTGCTGACCGGACGATATTCCGGAACTTCGTCCTCGAAGCCGGCGACGCTGCCTTGGCTGGCTGGATTTGGGGAAGACATGATAAAGGCGGAATCTACGTCGAGTTCGTCAACGCGACCGACAGTTGGAAGCCCCACTGTTGCGTAACAGCCTAGCGTTCGAGGCTACTAGCTCGCGCGAACCTTGTCAACGGCCGCAGACCATGGAACAATTCGCAGTTGACCATTCTCTCGCTGCAGTACGCCGGGCGCACGCCATGTTCAAGTTTATCCATGCCGCCGACATTCATCTCGACAGCCAACTCAAAGGGCTGGAGCGTTATGACGGTGCGCCGGTCGATGAGCTGCGCGGGGCCACGCGGCGGGCCCTGGAGAATCTCGTCCGGCTGGCAATTGACGAGGAAGCCGCCTTTCTGCTGATCGCCGGCGATTTATACGATGGCGACTGGCAGGACCACAAAACGGGGCTCTTTTTCGCCGACCAGATGCTCCAACTCCGTGAAGCGGGCATTCGCGTCGTGTTGATCTCGGGCAACCACGACGCGGCCAATCGCATGACTCGCTCGTTGCGTCTGCCCGACAACGTCCTCAAGCTGTCGGCCAAGAAACCCCAGACCGAACCGCTGGACGACTTCGGCGTGTCGATCCACGGCCAGGGATTCGCCACGGCCGCCGTGATGGATAACCTGGCCGTCTCCTACCCCAAAGCCGTTCCAGGCCAATTCAATATCGGCCTGCTTCACACCTGCGGCACGGGCCGCGAAGGGCACGAACGCTACGCTCCCTGCGCGCTCGATGATCTGCGCGCCAAAGGGTACGACTACTGGGCCTTAGGCCATATCCATCAGCGTGAAAGGCTCTGCAACGATCAGCACATCTACTTTGCCGGCAATCTGCAGGGCCGACATATCCGCGAGTCCGGCGCCAAAGGTTGCCTGGTCGTCTCGGTCGATGATCGGCATAACGCCGATGTTCGCTTCGAGCCGCTCGACGTCGTCCGTTGGGACGTCGCCGAAGTCGACGCGGCCGAGGCCCACGACGGCTACGAAGTGCTCGACCGTTTCTCGCGCAGCTTGCGGAGCTTGCTCTCTCAGAGCGAAGGCCGGATGCTGGCGGTGCGGGTCGAGGTGCGCGGTCGCTGCCGTGCGCACGAGGGTCTGGCCGCTGAGCCGCTACGATGGGCGAACGAACTGCGGGTCGCGGCTCGCGAGATCGGCATGGGGAACGTCTGGCTGGAGAAGATCAAGCTCCACACGTCGCCCGCATCGCTGGATGATGAATCGCAGTTGAACGAAGGGCCGCTAGGGGAACTGATCGATTACATCGAGGAGTTGCGCCAGCGCCCGACGGAGCTTTCGTGGCTGGCGGGGGAATTGGCGGAACTGAAACGCAAACTGCCCGCTGAATTGCAGGAAGGCCAGGATGCCATCGGTCTCGACGATCCCGCCTGGCTCGCCTCGCTGCTGGAAAACGTGCAGCCCATTCTTGTCAGTCGGCTGCTGGCTCGCGCGGAGAACGCATGAAGATCGCGCGGCTGGAACTGCGGGCTTTCGGCCCCTTTACGGACTTGACGCTCGAACTCGACGCGGGCGATCACGGCTTGCACGTGATCTACGGTCCCAACGAGGCCGGCAAAAGCTCCACGCTGCGAGCGTTGAAGAATTTCCTGTACGGCATACCCAATCGTTCCAGCGACAACTTCGTACACGCTTATCCTGATTTGCGCATCGGCGCCGCGCTGCGCAACGGCAGCGGCGACCTGCTGGAGTGCATTCGCCGCAAAGCGACCAAGAACGACTTGCGGGCCAAGGACGACGTCGCCCCGCTCGATCCCGGCCGGCTGGCTAAGTGTTTGGGCGGCCTCGACCGCGAGGCATTTGAAGCGATGTTCGGCATCGACCATCCGACCTTGGTCCAAGGCGGTCGCGAGATCGTCAAAGGCGGCGGCGGGCTGGGGCAAATCCTGTTCGCCGCCGGATCGGGCATTGCCGACCTGAAAGCCGTGCAGAAGCGGTTGGACGACGCAGCGGCGGCGCTGTTCGTGCCGCGCGGCTCAGTCCCCAAGATCAACAAGAACCTGTCGGAATTCGACAAGGCCAAGAAGGCGATTCGCGAGGCGCAGCTCCCCAGCTCCGAGTGGGAGAAGCACGACAAGCAACTCCGCCAGGCCCGCGAGCGGCTGGCAGAGTTGGAGTCGCAGCTCCAGATGCTGCGACACGAGCGGAGCCGATGGGAACGTTTGCACGCCGCCGCCCCCTTGGCCGCCCAGCGAGCGCCGTTGGCGGCTCAACGAACTGAGGCGGGCGAAGTGCGGCTGCTGCCCGAGGATTTTGCCGGCAAGCGACGAGAGGCGGTCAGCCGCCTCGCTTCTGCCGAGGAGCAGGCTCGCGAGGCGGAGGAAGCCATTCGCGAACTCGACGCGCAACTGGCCCAATTGCACCTTCCCGAGACGCTGGTGGCCGAAAGCGAGGCGATCGAGCGTTTGCAAGACGACCTGGGCGGTTTCCGCAAGGCGCAGCGAGACCTTCCAGGGCTGCAGGCCGCGCGCAGCCAGCGCGAAGCCGACGCCCGCGCGCTGCTGACCGAACTTCGCCCGGACCTGGCCTTGGAGCAGATTGAATCGCTGCGACTTTCCCGCCGGCAACAGCTTGAACTGCAGAACCTCGGCAATCGGTACGAAGCCGTCGTCGCCCGCGAGAAACAGGCTAAGGAGAACCACGATCGGCGCAGCCAACGGCTCAGCGACGCCGAGCGGGAAATGCAGGCGATCGAGCCGCCGCGCGACGTCAAGCCTCTGATCAATGCACTGCGGCGGGCGCAAGGCCAGGCGCACCTGGAAGAAGAAGCTGCTGGCGCTACGGCCGAACTTGACCGTTTGCGCAGCCAGACCGAGTCGGCTCTCTCCCGACTCGGCCTCTGGCAAGGGCGCCTGGAAGAGTTGGAGCAGCTCGCCGCGCCGACCGCGGAAACGATCGATCGTTTCGATTCGGAATTAGCGGCAGCCGATGCGCGGTTGGTCGCGCTCGCTCAAGAGATCGCCAAGGCGGAATCGAATCTGGCGGCGCTTGATCAGCAGGTCGAACAACTGCGTCTGGAAGGCGCCGTGCCCAGCGAGGCGGAGCTCAGCGAAGCCCGCGGGCGCCGCGAGACTGGCTGGCGACTGGTCCGGCAGCAGTGGCTGGACGGCAAGGCCAACGCCGCGGCGGAAAAGACTTTCATCGGCGGCGCAGGCGCAGATTTGGCCGGCGCTTACGAACAGAGCGTACGGCAGGCCGACGACGTGGCCGACCGGCTGCGCCGCGAAGCTGACCGGGTGGCGGCCCGAGCCGCTCTGCAAGCCAACCGCTCCGCTTCGGCAGCCGAACTGGAAAAGCTAGCCCAGCAGCAAGAACAGGCCGCACTGCGGCAAGCTGGCCTGGCGGCAGATTGGGCCGCGCTCTGGCGGGCATTTACAACGGCTCCCCTCTCGCCCCGCGAAATGCGCAGTTGGGACGCGCGCCGCCAGTGGCTGCTTCAACAGGCCGAAGCGATCCGCAAGCAACAAACGGCTTTGAACGTGCTGGTGGAGCGCATCGAAGGCTGCCGCGGCGAGTTGAGTCAGGCGCTGGAGACCCTTGGCGAGGCGCCCGCCGCCAGGCAGGAAACGCTGACCGCGTTGCTCGAGCGAGCGCAATTGGTTGCGGACCGAGTGAGCGATGCCAACGCCGAGCGGAGGAAGTTGTCGGAAGAGACCGCTTCGCTCGAGCGCGATCTGTCGCGAGACGGCAAGGAGGCTGCTGAAGCTGAAGCCGAGTTGAAATCCTGGAGCGAGCGCTGGCAGCAGGCCGTCAAGCCGCTCGGTTTGCCGCCCGACGCCACGCCGGCGCAAGCCAACGAGGTTCTGGCGCAACTCAACCAATTGTTCGCCAAGCTGCAAGAAGCCGCGGGCTTTGCAGAACGGATCGAAGGCATTACCCGGGAGAGCGAACAGTTCCTGGGACAGGTCGAGCGGCTCATCGCGGCGCTGGCGCCGGAGTGCCGGCAACTGGCAGCGGAGGCAGCGGCCGAAAAGCTGATTGCCCGGCAGCGCCAGGTTGTCGCCGACAAGGGCAAGCTTGACGCTTTGCAGAAGCAGCGCGAGCGCCAGGCGACGTTGCTGGAACGGGCGCGGCAGAACGCCAGCCAGGCGCGCGGCGCCCTGGCCGCCTTGTGCCAGGAAGCCGGCTGTGCGCGTCACGAGGAACTGCCTGCCTTGGAGCAAGCGTCGGCCGCCGCGCGTGAACTGCAGCGTGACCTGAAACACGTTGACGAGCAATTATTGTCGCTCGCCGCCGGCGCGCCGCTGGACGGATTTCTGGCCGAGGTCGAAAAGGCGGATCCCGATTCCATTCCCAGTCGTCTCGCGGAGTTGAGCGAGCAGCTCGAACGCTGCGAGTCGGAGCGAGCCGAGACGAATCGGACGATTGGCAGCGAAAGCAAGACGCTGGCCGACATGGACTCCAGCGCCGGCGCGGCCGACGCGGCTGATCGCGCGCAGAGCCTGCTTGCCGAGCTGACGACAGACATCGAAGAGTACGCCCGCTTGCGGCTGGCTTCCGCCGTGCTCGCCAAGGCGATTGAGCGCTACCGTGAGAAGAACCAGGGCCCGGTCCTGGAACGCGCCAGCAAGCTGTTCGCGGAATTGACCGTCGGCTCGTTTGGCGGCTTGCGGGCCGACTTCAACGAGCAGGGCGACGCCGTGCTGGTCGGAGTTCGCGCCGGCGACGGCAAGCCGGTCGGGGTTGATGCCATGAGCGACGGCACGGCGGATCAGCTCTACCTGGCCTTGCGGCTAGCGAGCCTGGAAACCTATCTCGATGAGAAGGAGCCGATCCCTTTCATTGTCGACGACATTCTCATCAAGTTCGACGACGCCCGTTCCGCCGCCGCCCTTCAGGCCCTGGCCGCGCTTTCCCGGCGCACGCAGGTGATCTTCTTCACCCACCACCAGCACCTGCTCGACCTTGCCGAGCGGCACGTAGCGGCAGGCGAGTTTTTCGTGCATCGCCTTCCGCGCGCCTTGTGACCAGGGCAGTTCAAAACGAAAGCCAATCAACGCCCTATTCGCTCGGCAGGACGTGATAAAGCCCGCAGCGATAAGGCCGAGGAAGCTGTTTCAGGCCGTTGCGCAATTCATTCCAATCGTCGGCGTCCATGCCGCTCATCACCCTTTGCATCGCATCCAAGTCGCCCGTCGCGCAGTCAATGGGACGGGGGTCGAAGTCAGACCAGTGCGGTTCTTCTTCCGAGCTGGGAAAGTACAGCGACACCGTGGCGAGCAGAGTTCCCACCCGCGGCTGCTGGCCGCACGCGGTCGGCAATGATTTCTGGATGATCTTGATCACCGGATAGTTTCCGACGCCTTTGGTCAGATCGGTCGAGACGGCGATTCGCATCGGCTGCAAAGACAGGATGATCGCCGGATTGGCGCAGCCGTGCCGGAAGTGGTCGCTGACCCGTTGCCAGTAAAGCCAATTCATCGCGAGTAGCAGCGTTGCAAAGATCCAAAAGCTCCCATGCACCAAACACGCCATGACAACGAAAAACGCCAGGCTCGAAAACCAGATCATCGGCCACTTCGGATAGTGACGGAACCATCTCCAGCGATTGACTCGCAAGTTGCCCGGACGGCTTGCACGCGCCGAGTCATCGAGGGTCCAGGTGTGTTGCTCTTCAACTAGAGGCGCCGGAAGCGCAGGTTCCGCCTGAAACAGAGAGGGCGGCGGCGCGGGAGTTGGGTTGTAGCGGACGGGCGGCGGCGCAGGCGCCTGGTGTTGCGAGATCGGCGCTCGCTCCGGCGGCTGACTCAATGCCGGTCGGGCCGCCGCCGTAGGCGTCGCCCCGACGACGAACAGCTTGCCGCATTGCCGGCAACTCGCATGCTGGCCCGTTAAATCATCCGCCCCGGTAAACGTCTTGCCGCAATGCGGGCACGCAAAGCGGATCATTTCAGCGCTCCCTTGAGACAACGCCCCCTCCAGGAGTGTAGCCGGTGGAGGGGAGCTTGTCGTGCAATCCCGGCGAGCCATCGGCAGGCAGAATGCGTCGCTCTCCCTCTGACAGAAGACCGCGGCAAGCTCGGGTTCTTCGAGGCCTTTGCCGGTCCGCACTGCATGGCCTCGCTTGCCGGCAGTGACAACTTAGGGGAGCTGGGGGCTTGACCCCCCATTTTTACAGGATACCTTGGGACCTGCGTATCCTTCTTTCCGCAATCGGCAAAGTTCCGACAACCTCTGCTATTTCGGTGCGGGGCCGGAGGTCAGGCTTTTGATTGCCTTTGCGGCTGAGGAAGGAGGCTGAGGGGCGGCATCGCCGCCCTTGCGCGGCGCTGGCTGCGAATTCCCCGGAACTGAACCTCAGGAGTGCCTTCGTCATGTCCCTACTCGGTCGCCGTACTGCCGCTCGTCGCAATGCGGGCAAACGCTCGTTTCGTCTGGCGATGCAACTCGAAGCCCTTGAGGATCGGGCATTGCTCAGCGCTTCCCCAACCTGGGACGTGCAGTCCGACTATTTCGGCACGCGCGACGTGACCAGCGAACCTCGCAGTTTGCGAGGGCTGGCTCTGACTTCTGACGGCGCGAACCTGTATGGCGGATTCATTCAGGGAACCAGCTCCGCCGCCATTCGCGAGGTCTCCTCCGCCGTCAATGCGGATCTGATCGGCAATGATGGCGGCTCGCCGACGAACAGCTATGGCACGAATCCCGCTTACACCACCGGGATTGAAAACAAGGTCACCACCTACGATCAGGCGAAGGGACTGGACACCGACGATCGCGGCTACGTCTACGCGACGCTCAGCAATGGGACAAATTCGCTCACTCAGCAATGGACGATCTACAGCAGCGATTTATCGGCTCAGGTGGCGACCGAGACCTCCACGAATTTCATCGCCGCACGGACCTTGTCCGGGATTGCCGCGGCCAAAGTCAACGGCCATTACTACGTTTATATTGGATGGCAAAATGGCCAAATTGAGCGTTGGAACGTCGACAACCCTGCTGTGCCGGCGCTCGATACGTCTTGGGGCAGCGCCGCCCATCCGGGGACGATCAGCCTCAAGACCATCAACGTCAACGCTTATCTCGACGGATTGACGGTCGACACGGACGGAACCATTTACGTCGCAGGCGGCCTGCAAGGCACGACGTCCTACGGCGATTCGCTGATCAAGATTCCCGCCGCCGCTGCGGCCAGCGGCGATTTGTCGTCGGCCACGCATGTCGACGTACAGGGCGGTGCGAACGGTTCGGGCGGGTTCAGCGCCATGGATGTCGCCTTGTTCGGCGGGCAGGCCTACGTGACCGAGTATCTCGCGGACAATTCCACGATCGCGGTGTTCAATAAGTCCGATCTCTCCAGCGATGGCATCATCACCCCCACGAATCCGACCGGACCGTCGGGCCTGGACGCGACCTATTCGACCGGCGTAGATTCCGGCCTCAGCGGCATCGACATCAGCTCGGACGGCAAGATCTACGTCGTCGAACAAATCTATAATTACGTCGCATCTGCAGACAGCTATACGCCGCCCGGCGGAACGGCGATGACCGGCACGCGAATTTACTTCGACCGCATCATGGTCTCTTCCGCACTCGGCGTGGCCCCGGCAATCACCAGCGCCGCAAGCACCACGTTCACGACGGGCGCGGCGGGAAGCTTCACGGTGACGAGCACCGGCACGCCCGACCCGGTCCTGACCGAGACGGGAACGCTGCCCGGCGGCGTGACCTTCGTCGACAATGGCGACGGCACGGCGACCCTGGCCGGCACGCCGGCGGCGGGGACCGGCGGCGTTTACGCCATCAGCATCATGGCGGACAACGGCGTTTCGCCTGCTGCGACGCAAGCCTTCACGCTGACCGTCAACCAGGCGCCGGCGGTGACCAGTTCCGACTCGACGTCTTTCATCGCGGGGACGGCGGGAACGTTCACCGTGACCACGTCCGGCTACCCGACCTCGACCCTCACGGAAACCGGTTCGCTGCCCGGCGGCGTGACGTTCGTCGATAACGGCGACGGCACGGCGACTCTGGCGGGCACGCCGGCGGCGGGAACGGGCGGCGTTTACGCCATCAGTATCATGGCGGACAACGGCGTTTCGCCCGCGGCGACGCAAGCCTTTACCTTGACCGTCAATCAGGCGCCGGCAATTACCAGCGGCTCCTCGACGACCTTCGCCGAAGGCGAGACCGGAACGTTCACGTTCACCACGACGGGCTTTCCCGCTCCGACCCTGACCGAGAGCGGAGCGCTGCCGAGCGGCGTGACGTTCGTCGATAATGGCGACGGCACGGCGACGCTCGCGGGTACGCCCACGGTGGGGGCGGGCGGACTTTATTCCATTACGGTCACCGCCCACAATGGCATCGGTTCCGACGCCACGCAGACCTTCCATCTCACCGTTACGACCAAGTTCGGTTACCTGGCAGGCGTTCCGGGCGACGGCACGCCGGAGACGTTTGTGCGCAACCTGTACCGAGAGTTGCTCGGCCGCGAACCCGATGCGGCGGGTCTGGCGCACTGGGTGAGTTATGCCCAAGCCAATCCGGGCGCCGCAACGAATGCCAGCATCGTGCGAGCATTCATGAACTCCGCCGAGTACAAGTCGCACTACGTGACCACGTTGTACCAGGTTTTCCTCGGACGTTCGCCTGACGCGGCCGGCCTGCAGTTCTGGACCGAGAAGATGGGCCAACCCGGCACGCCCGGCATGCACAGCGGCTCGGCCGACGAGAAATACGTCCTGGCGGCGATTCTCGGTTCAGACGAATACTACAACAACGCCGGCGGAACGCCCGAAGATTGGGTCAATGCCGTCTACCAGGATATTCTGGGACGAGCGCCGGACAGCAGCGGCGCCGCCTACTGGGCGAACAAGTTGTCAGCGGGCACGGACAACCGCGATCATATCGCCCGCACGTTGCTCAGCCAGCCGGAGGTGGCTCACGACTTGCTCAACAGTTTCTATCCGGACCAGGGCGGCACGGCCGCCCACCCGCTGGCCCCGGCCGGTTCACAAGCCGGCGCAGGCCTTAACAAGCTGGCTCTGATTACCGGCGCCGGTTGGGAAAACCTGTTCCTCAACGGTCCTTACGACCACCAGCCCGAAGGCAACGACGTCTTTTTCCACGAATTGGCCAGCGGCGTCGCCTGGGACGATGTGCAGTATGAAATCCTCACCAGCGCCCAGTACTACGACAACGACAACCAACCGGTGACGTAAGCTCTGCCGGCGACGCCTCGACGAGAGGAGCGCACGGTCAGAATCGCTGACGGGCGGCGCAGTCGCCGATCGGCGTTCAGTGAATTTATCAGGGCCTGAGGGCCGCCCATGGCGGCTCCCAGGCCCTTTTTCTTGGGGGCGGCGACCTCAACCAGAAGGCGAATTACTCGATAGGGCGTGCGAGGCGTAAGCGGGGCGAAGAAGGGCATTTACCTCGCGGCCTCGCCGGGGTTCCGCCAAACGGCGTCTCAAACGACCTTTGGACGGATGAATCATCCGAGTTCACGACTGTCCGAAGTATTCCGGGCCGCAAAGCACGTCGAAATGGCCACAGATTTTCGGTCTGGTTGACCGTGGCGTCGTGATTAAAATCGGTGACAGTCAGCGCCAACATTGTGGGCCGCCACGTGCAACCGCGCAAGTTCGCTGCCGGCAATGGGAACATTGCCCGCAAACAGTCTCCGTCGTCTTCATTAGAAAGAGTTCGTTCCATGCCGACATCTCGCCAGCCATCGCGCCGTCAATTTCTTCAAGGCATCGCCGCCGCCGGGGCCGGCAGCCTTTTGCTCCCTTCGGCCCGCCGGAGCTTCGGCCACGAGTCGGCGAATGAACGTCCGGTCTTCGCAACCATCGGCCTGCGAAATCAAGGCTGGGCGATTACCAGCAAGTCGTTCAAGTTCGCCGACTTCGCCGCCCTGGCGGACGTCGATGCAAACGTGCTGGGAGAAAACGTCGCGAAGACGGAAAAAGACCAGGGTAAAAAGCCCGACGCCTACAAGGACTATCGAAAAGTCCTCGACCGCAAAGATATCGACGCGGTGATGATCGCCACGCCCGACCACTGGCACACGAAGATCGCCGTCGAGGCAATGTACGCCGGCAAAGACGTCTACTGTGAAAAACCGCTTACGTTGACGATCGACGAAGGTAAACTGATCGAGAAGGTCGTCAAGGAGACGGGCCGCGTCTTTCAGGTCGGGACGATGCAGCGCACCGAGTCCGGCCAGCGCTTCCTGCAAGCCATTGCCTTGATCCGAGCCGGCCGCATCGGCAAAGTGAAAAAGGTCACCTGCGGCATCAACGGCATGGAAGGCTCGCCAATCATTCCGGCGACCGAGGTTCCCGAAGGGCTCGACTGGGACTTCTGGCTCGGACCGGCGCCCCAGGTTCCGTATCGCGCGTTGCCGGAAATGCGAAAGGGCTACGGCGGCGGCGTGCCGCTCTACAGCAACTGCCACTACTCCTTCCGCAACTGGCACGAGTACTCGGGCGGGAAACTGACCGACTGGGGCGCCCATCACGTGGATATCGCTTGCTGGGCGATCGGCGCCAGCGACACGGGGCCGAGCAAGATTGCCCCGGTCGAGTACACGTTGCCGGTCGAATACAAAGATGGTTATCCCGTCGTTGACGATCGGTACAACGTTGCCACCAAATTCAGACTTCGCGTCGACATGCCGGGCGACGTCGAAATGATTATCACCAGTGAAGGCGATAACGGAATTCTCTTCGAAGGGACGGAAGGCCGATTCTTCGTCAACCGAGGCAAGATCGCCGGTAAGCCGGTTGAAGCTCTCAAGGAAATGCCGTTGCCGGAAGGCGCGATTGAGGAAGTCTACGGCGGAAAGGTCAGCGCCAACCACACGGCCAACTTCATCGAGGGTATGAAGAGTCGCAAGCAGCCGATCTCTGACGTCTGGTCGCACAACCGCATGCTCGAGATCTGCCACCTGTCGAACATCGCCATGCGACTGGGTCGCGAACTCAAGTGGGATCCGGTCAAGCGAGAAATCGTCGACGACGCTCAGGCCAACTCGTTCCTGTCTCGCGAGAACCGCAAGGGGTTCGAGATCAAGACATAGTGCGTCCTGTTCGCAGAAGCTTACGCGACCACGGCTGCGACGGCCTGGCGGACGGTGCGTCGGAAGAGCAGTTTGCGCCTCGGAAGCCGTTGATCGATCGGCGGTGGAGGCGGGCGCTTAGGGTTCGCCCGGCTTCAGTTCGCAGCGAGAGGGCCCGGTTGGCAGAGCGGCTGCCCGCGGTATTGGGCCGAGCATGGCAATCGTGTTCGGCAGTTTTTTGGTCGGAAAAGCCATGTCCGAAGGGCTGCCTTCGGACTTGGGAGGCATATTCGCTTCCGTCACGAACGGCCATTTCATAAAGCGGCCATCGCCAGGTGGGCGCGCCGTCCGCCGGCGAAGTTGCAGCGCAGCAGCATCGTCATTTGCCGAACAGACGTTGCAGCCAACTGCGACGTTCGGGCTCGGGGGCAGCCGTCGCTTTCGCTTTTTCCGGACGGCTGCTTTCGTCGGCGACATAAAACACCTCGCCTTCGGCGGCCTCCGGCGATCTGGCTGCAGGCATTTCTGCCGAGACTTGCTCGATCTCCGCCGCCACGGCGCCTGGAGGCGTTTCGAGCACGACCTCATCGGCCTCAACGCGGCCCCCGAACAACGCCGTGGCGGGCTTCGGCGCCGTGGCCGGCCGTTGTGTGCCGTCAATCCGTTCGCCGCAACGGCAGCAGACGTCTTCTACCACCCACCTGTACTCGGGCACTTCCTTTACGACTTCTTTTTTCACCAGCACGCGCTTGGAGTGGACCGACGCGCAGGTTGGTTTGTAGACCGGTCTGCGGCACTTCATGCCTAGGAAGTTACACGTCCACGCCTCTCCGCACTTCTCGCTCCGCTCGGGTATGCAGAAGTAGTCGCGGTCGTACGAATAGACGGGCTTGACCACCTCTTTCTTACCGCAAATCAATCGGCAGACCTTGCGGCAGTTCTGGCAACTGTCGCAATGCTGACAATGATTGTGGCTCGCTTCCGCAATAGAAACGGCATGTACCAGCACAACGAGCAAAGCGACAGGTAACGCTCTCATCTCTTATTCTCCCGTCGTCGCCGCGCATTGGCCGGAGCAACTTGCGCAACGCGAAAAACAGACATAGGTTTGCCTAACCGGTTCATCGGCGCCTTTGTCCCGGCAAAAGCAGTAGCATCTCGCAAACATTTTCCATAAACCGGGAGAGACTGGAGGGACTTTGCGGGTTACCTAGCGCAGCGAGGGGGCGCTCGTTGCCGGATCGAGCCGGCCATGCAAACCAGCATTGCAGCCTGGCTTGCCGATGCCCCCGGACTCGGCGGTCAAAAGTTAAGCTGCAAACCAGCGGTCAGGCCTTGAGCCCAAAAATCGCTTTGACGATGTTGGGCCGCAGGCCGTGCAGCGCCGACCAGCGGGCCGGCAGTCTGGCTGAGGTTGATTTCGCGGTCGAACTGGTTGCTGGGCCGGATGACGTTCGTCCAGTACAAGGCTTCATAGGACAAAGTGGCCCGCAGGCGTTGCGTCAGGTCATAGCTGAGACGAAGCCTGGCCGCCGGGACCACGGAGAATGCCCTTTGGGGCGGAATATAGACGGTATTGCTGGATTGCGTAAACAAGCCGGAACTGGTCGCCGCCCAATTGCCTGGAAAATTGCCGTGGCTGGCAGCCGATTGCGCCTGCCAGGTCGTGCCGAAAGCGGCTTTGCCCATCAGTTGCAGCGTGACCCGCCGATAGCGGTAGCCGCCGCGGAGCCCGAATTCCGCGCCCAGAAAGGTGTTCAGCGCGGCCAGCACATCGTCTCTGCTCTGCGATAGTCCGCTCATTTCCGTTGTCACGCTGCTCAGTTGGAATTGTTCCCACAGCGTGATGTAGCGCAAGCCGCCGATGGCAGCCAGTTGGCCGGGCTGGGAGCGACTTGCCGAGCCAAGTTTGAACAGGCCGTCCGCTTCAATGCCGCCGAAAATGCTGGCGTCGTCGGCCGAGATTCGGCCTCTGCGGACGCCGGGCTGGGCGACCACCAGGGCGCTTTCCACGGGCGTTCCGCTGGTTACGTCGGAGAATGGAATCGACAGCCACGGATTTCCCTCGCCATCGCTCGCCGCTTGGAAATGAGCGGCTCGCACTCCGGTGGCGAAGCCCGAGATCTCGGCGCCCAGTCTATCGTTGGCGCTGAACCATCCGCCCAGAGTGGCTCGGAAGCCGGGAAAGGCGCCGATGGAAATCGGCCGGTTGCCGAGCAGGACGGTTGCGTCTGGCGAGCCTGGCTGTCCCGTCGGGGCGGCATCGCTCGTCACAGCCAAGGGAAACGGCGTGGGCGCCGACGCCGACCAGAGATTCAAGTATTCCAGGCTGACCCAAGCCCTGGGAAAGTCGCCGTGGAGCGGCTCACCCTCGGCAAACGCCGCTGAAACACTCGCGATCGTCAGCAGCCAAGCCATTGCCGGCCACACAAGGCGCGTCAGGTTGCGGATTGCCTTGTGCATGGCGGAACGGCTCGCCCCCGTCGCAGCGTGTGGAGGCACTCTCCCTCTCGGGCGGACCCGGCCCTGGTTTCATCGACGCGCGGCAATCGTCTGAAAAAGGCGAACCACGACGGTCCCACGGAAGTAAGCCGCAGCGGCGCCGGTTCTAGCGATTGCGTCGCGTCTGACGATGACTGAGGGTGTTGCCGGCTGCTCTTCGCCTCGCGCGGGAACCTGATCTTTTCCTTAACCGAAAAACTCGGCAAAATCAGTTCGGTTGACCGGGCGCCTTTGGACGATAAGATTCATAAGTGTTTACAAATCTTGAGCTAGCGTTGACCATGGCAAACAGCCGTCGAGGAGAATTGCAGTATGAAACGGCGATGGCAAGGCTGGCCTTTTAACGTTGGCAAAACATTCCAAGCCGAACTGGCGGCGGCGCTTGTGGCGGCATGCGCGGGCTTTCTGACCAGCACGCCGGCTGGGGCTGCCGACGACGGTTTTCCCCCGGCGAGAGGCCAAATCAATGCCGAGGCGAGCCGACCGGGGCCGGCTGCATTGGGCGTAACGTTGGCCGACAATGCCGACGGGACCGTGTCGGTGTCCGGAGTCATGCCGAACAGTCCCGCCGCCGAGGCGGGCATTCGCCCCGGCGACCAGATCCAGGCGATCAACGATCTGTTGGTATCCAATAGCCGGGACGTGATCTACATGGTGAGTTCGCAAACGCCTGGCAAGAAGATCACGATTCGCGTTGACCGGGGCGGCCTTAAGGGGGCGTTACGCGCGACCCTCCGCAGCCGCCGCGAAGTCAATCAACGGGCGGCCCTGGGCGTTACCTTCAGCCGTGCGACTACCCATAGCGTGCGCGTGCTGTCCGTCGTACCGAACAGTCCCGCGGCGAAGGCCGGCATTAAGCCGGGCGATCGGATCGCATCCGTCAACGACGAACCGGTGGCTAACTATGAAGACGTGATTCGCCTGCTTGGAGACGCAAATGCGGGCGAACGCATACGGTTGAAAGTCGACCGATACGGGCTGGAAGGGACCGTATTGGCAAAGCTGGATGGCGGGCAGCAAGTCTACCAGGCGCCGCGTCCCTTCGTGCTTCCACCGACTCCTCGCCCCGTGACCCAGGACGATTTGCTGTTCCGCAACACGCCTGCCCAAATCGACGATCAACGGGGCTACGGGGACTGATCCCAGCCCGCCTTCGGATGGGCATTGGCTAGCGAGATGAAGCAGACGTCGCCGTTTGGGCGGCGCCGTTTTGCCCGGATCTCTGGCCGGCCTGATAGCGATTCAGCCGGGCCTGCATGACTGCCTGAGCGTTGCCCGAAGGAGCGGCGGCCAGGGCCTTAGCTTGCCACTGCGCGGCGGCTGCGAAATCGCCTAGCCTGGCGTAGCATTGCGCCAGCGCCTCGATCGCGGGCAAGTATCTCGCGTTGTGCTCGAGCGACTCGCGATAATCCGCAACGGCCTGCTCGTAGTCGCCCATGTGGAAGTAGGCGTTGCCTCGATTGTAATGAATGTGGACCATGTCGAACTGCGGATTCAAGCGGATCGCCTCGTCGTAGTCGGCAATCGCCTCTTTGAACTTCCGCTGCAAATAGTACTCGTTGGCGCGGCTATTGTGGGCCGGCACGTAACGAGGATTCAGCGCTAACGAGCGGCTGAAATCGGCGATTGCCTGGTCGATATCGCCCCGCAGCGCCCAAGCGCGGCCTCGGTAGTAATAGGCCACGTTCGACTTGGGGTCGAGTTTCAGGGCCTCGTTGCAGTCCTTGACTGCCTGCTCATATTCCCCCAACTCATTGCGTGCCCGAGCGCGGTGGGTATAGGCATGAGCGTCTTCCGGATCGAGACGCAGCGCCTCGTCGAAGTCGGCTACGGCCGTTTCTAACTCTCCCTTGCCTGCCCAGGCCCGACCGCGACGGCTATATGCGATTGCCGACTCGGGATCGATTTTCAGCGCCTCGTTACAGTCGGCCAGAGCCTTGTCGTACTCGCCGTGATAACACCAGACCCGTGCCCTCGCCGCGTAGGCAATGGCGCTGGGCTGCCGGTCAATCTCTTTCGTAAAGTGTTCAATGGCTTGGTGATAGGGAATAACGTCCTGGGCCTGCAGCCAGCCGCGATTGACGCGCACTCGCTCGCCTTCGATCGCCAGCACATCCAACACGGTTCCCGCGTGAACCGTGTCAACGGGTTGCTGAGCGTCGTCGCGAATTCTCGCCTGAGGGGGGGTAACAACGACGTGTTGATCGGAGAGCCAGCCCTGTTCGGCGGCGCTGGCCGCGACCCCGACAAAGAGAAAAATAGCGGCCCAAACTGCGGTTTTCGCCAATTCCATTCACTCACTCCGGATTTACCCGTTGCGGGGGGCGGTGGGCCCGCCGCATCGCCTTCGCTCTGATATTCAGGACTTAGCCCAGAATATGAGCAGATCGTTAGGCGAAGGTGAGTCGAATGTTAGGTTTGTGTTAAAGACGGTGGGGCTGAGCTAGGGCGGGCGTCAAAAGTCCTGCGCCACCCGCATGCCGAAGCCATAAATGTTCCCGTTTCCCGTATTCTGTTGACCCCTGCGATGCGTCAGCGTGACGTTCCATTGGATCTTCATGTTGGGATTCAGGAACCAGTTCAGGCCGAGGGTGACGTCTTGCAGTCGGCCGCCGTTGATGCCTTTGTTGTTCAGGTTCAATTCATTGTAGCGGGCCGCGACCTGCCAGGCGCCTCGCAAGAAAACCGGCCGTCCGTTGGCCCCCTGGACAAAGGCGGCGTTTTCATAGGGAATTACGCGGCCGACGAGACCTTTCTGATAATCGTACAACCTGTGTTCGCCCGTGAGGAAGTAGGCCGCCTCGACATAGTAGCCGTCGAAGAACGCCGTGCCGATCGATTGCCCGAGCGAGTTGCGCGCTTGGGTTGCATAGGAAACGGTGTATTCGGCTTGAAGCCGCAGCGAGCCCCAAATGATCAATAGTTCGGGGTCGATGATGATTTCGGCCTTCGATGGGATCGTGCCGGTATTCGCCAGCACGGGATTGAGCGCGTCCGGCCCGTTTCGCAGCGAGCCGCGAGCGCGGTATTTCACGGAGCCGAAGTCGTTTCCGCGGTAGCTGCCGCCCAACCCCATGTGCACGAGATAACGACCGTTGGATGCGGCGTCGTAGTAGGGCAGGAACGTGAAACGACCGTCCGCTGAATAAGCGCCGTTGCCGACGCCAAAGGCGTAGGGCGAGTATTGCACATTCTTGAACAACCCGGCCGCATAGGTCATGCGTCGGTTTTCCGCCCAATTCCAGATCAAGAGCCCCGGCGCAAAGCCATTATTCGATGGCGCCGGGAAGGCGTCCTGGTTGAACGAGCGTTCCATGAAGGTCAGATAACGGCTGCTGATCAAACGTTCCAGACCGAACGGCTCTTTGATGTTGCCGATGGTGAAATTGCCCACGATCGGCGTGTGTCGAAAACTCCACCACAAATCTGTGAAACTGGGCACCGCGGCAATCTGCGTGACCAAGACGGCCGGGTCGCTGGGCTGGGGCGTGCCGGGATTGAGGTACGTCGTGCCGACGAAGTTGTATTCGCAGCACCAGTCAACCAGTTCATACATCGTGCCTTCAACCCGCAAACGGCCGCGGCGAAAGTCGACCGCATCCTGAGCGCCCACGCCGCCGGCGCCGGCCAGCGAATTGCCTGGCGCTTGCAGCCAAACGCCATCGACCTGGGTGCGGCCGCCGACGTGGAACCAGAAGTCGCGATTGGGCGTGAAAAATTCGATGCCGTACGACCAGCCCGCCCGCATGTCCATGTTGCTGCCCACGCGGTGACCGCTGGCTTGGGCTTCTTGCGCCGCTTTCTCGGCGGCTTCCGCCGCTTCCTGCTTAGCCTGTCTTTCGGCATCGAGCTGCTGCTGCAGCGAGTCGATCAAGAACCGCTGTTCGTCGAACTGCTGCTCCAACTCGCGCAGACGCGTTTCCAGACCGGTGGCGGGAGCCGCAGCCTGATAGCTTGCCTGGACGGTGGTCGAAGCGGGCGCCATTCTAAGATCGCCGGTCGCGAAGAGCGGCGGCTGGAATCTGCCCTGAGGCGGAAACCCTCGGCTGAATCCACGAATGGTCGCCGGCTCTGTCCCGACCGCAGGCGGCAGTTGGTTCGGAGCGTCAGGCGTCTGATGAGGCGAGGTAGGCGGCGGAATGTGCCGCGTGGACGGCCCCGCAGGATTCGTATTCAACTGGGTCGGCGCGCGGTAGACAGGCTCTGGACGCGATTCAGCCGGCGGCGAAACATTGCCCGTCGATCTGGCGATGTCGGATTGCGGCCTGACGCCGCCACCAGGTTGCAGTCCCCTATCAATTGGCTGAGCTCGGCTGCACGCTACGCCCCCATTCCAGACGAGCGTCCCCAGAAGAAGCGACCGAATGACGCACGCCCGAGCGCGAACTCGGAACAACCGCTGTTTGCTCATGATGCCGTTCTTGTTGCTTACACCCGAAACACTTGGCTTACTACCTAGCACCGATGGGGCGCCTCAAAAGGGATCGACCTTGCGGGCGGCAGGCTGTAGGAAGAATCTGCAGAATCTGCGGATAAATCTGACAGACGGCAATCTACGGATTATTCCGCGGGCGTGATCCGCGTAACTTTTAGGTGCTCGCGACGGGCTGCCACCAGACTTCCAACAGTGGCCTCGAGGACGGTCCGAAGGCCTTTCGTGCGAGAGTGAAGCGGTGTGGTCCCGGATCCTGCGCGGCGCTTCAGCTGGTAACCCGTGCAACTGAGGCGTGGGGCCTCGGCGCCGCGGGCGCCGACCCATTCCTCGAAATCGGACTAATCATCACAGCTTCGCGGCGCCGATGGTAGCGAATAGGAATTCGTCTCTGGTTTTCTTAGCGAGGAAACGCCGTGCTGCCTCCTGTGAAGAAACGCTTGCGTTTCCCCTCGGCCCTGGCGATGATCTTGGCGTTTTTGGCGTTTTTCCCTTCCTGCGCCAGTCAAGGCCGTGCCAATCGCTCGCCTGCCGCCGATGACCTGAATGTCGCGCGGAGCGACTTCGATCGGCATACCCCGCCAGGCGGTGACTGAGCCGTTTCCGGATTTCGCCCCGTCGAGTTGGCACTCCTGGAACTGGGGTGGGCTATCCGCGCTTCGCACCGGCGTAGCTCTCATTTGCGGCCAAAGATACTTGCGCCAGGGTTGCCGACGCTTGCAGCCCCTCGATTCCGGCATCCGAAAGGCGAGTCTCTTCCATCGCGCGTCGGCGATTGCGGCGCCCTTGGCTCCGTGTGAGCCATTCATCAGCGATCTGCGAAAAACGGCGCCGACCGTTGCACCGCTCCGGCGTGCGACGTAGGCTGCCGATTGTATCCTGCCGGCCCGCCTTTGCAGTCCGCTGAGACTTTCAACATGTTCTCTGCCCACCCGACGATCACAATTCACGCCTGCGACGTTCCGCATTTTATGCCTCGCCCAGGGCGCGGCCGCTGCGGCGAACGACGCGGAGCGGCTTCCTGGCCGGCGCTGGCTATTATTTCCACGCTGCTGCTTCTTGGGCTGCTCATGGCGAGTTTGTTCGAACGGCCAGCCAGCCCGGTAGCGAAACAGACCGAGGCTTCAACCGACAAGCAGCCGCTGATGATCTACTGTGCGGCCAGCAACCGAGACGTCATGGAGGCCGTGCGGGGGGATTACGAGCAGGAATTCGGCATTCCGGTGCAGGTCCAGTACGGTCCTTCGCAGACGCTGCTGTCTTCGCTGGAAGTCTCGAAAAGCGGCGATCTGTATCTGCCCGCCGACGATAGTTTTCTCGCCCGGGCGCACGAGCGAGATTTGATCGATGACGAGTTCGCCCTGGCTGACATGAAAGCCGTCGTGGCTGTGGGCAAAGGAAATCCGAAGAAGATTGCCAAACTCGACGACTTGTTGCGCGACGAGATTCGCGTGGCCCAGGGCAGCACGGAAGCGACCGCCATCGGCAAAGTGACCAAGGCCGCGCTCGAGGAGAACGGCGAGTGGGAGGCGCTCAAGCAGCATACCACCGTGTTCAAGACGACCGTTAACGACGTGGCCAACGATGTCAAGATCGGCGCCGTCGATGCGGGCATCGTCTATGGACCGGTGCTGCACGATTACGACACGTTGGAAGGCATCCCGATCCCCGAACTGGCGTCGATTAAGTCGCGGGTGGCGGTGGGCCTGTTGAAATCAAGCGACCGTCCCAAGGCGGCCGCTCACTTCGCCCGTTACCTCAGCGCGCGGGACAAGGGGCTCGTGCGATATGCGGAGTTTGGCTTTGCGCCGGTCGAGGGAGATGCCTGGGCCGAGCAACCGGAACTGACGCTGTATGCTGGCTCGATGCTGCGGCCGGCGATCGAGGAAACCATCGCCGAGTTCGAACGCCGCGAAGGCGTCAAGGTCACGCGGGTTTACAACGGGTGCGGCATTCTGGTCGCCCAAATGAAAGCAGGCGAGGTGCCTGACGCCTATTTCGCCTGTGATTCGGAATTCATGAACCAGGTCAAGGACATCTTTCCCAGTTCAGAGACCGTCTCGCAGAACGAACTGGTGATCCTGGTCAAGAAAGGCAATCCGCACGGCATCAAGTCGTTGAAGGATCTAAGCAAAGCCGGGCTTCGGGTCGGCATCGGGCACGAGAAGCAATGTGCAATGGGCTGGCTCACGCAGCGAACGTTTGCTGAAAGCGGTCTGCAGACCGAGGTCATGAAGAATGTCGTCGTGCAGACGCCAACCGGGGATATGCTCGTCAACCAGATGCGGAGCGGTTCGCTCGATGCCGCCGTGGTTTACCTGAGCAACGCGGCCGGCGCCGCCGAGTATCTGGACGCGATTCGCATTCAAGGGATTCCGTGTTCGATAGCCACGCAGCCGTACGGCGTGGCGAAGGACTCGAATCATCGCCAGTTGGGTGAGCGACTGCTGCGCGCGATCCGGACGGAGTCTTCGAAAGAGAAGTTCGCCAACGAGGGCTTCCGCTGGCTGGAAGGACCGAAGTCCGTCGATGAGTGAGCTGCAGACGGGCGCGTCGACCCAATCGCAGCCGGCCCAACCACAGCCGGGCCACGCGAGCGGACCGCCGCTATCCAAGCGAATCCATCGGGCGGGATCGGATCTGCCGTTTCTTGCCCTGATGGGCGGCCTGGGAGGCAGCTATATCCTGTTGATCCTCGCCATGCTGGCCGCGGATATCGCATACACATCTCCGGCGCATTTTGTATCCGCGCTCTCCAAGCCGGAGATTCAGTTTGCCGTGCGTTTGACTCTGATCAGTTGCACGATTTCGGCGCTGCTGTCGATCTGGGCGGCCATTCCGCTGGGATATTTACTGTCCCGGTTTCAGTTCCGCGGGCGCTGGCTGATCGACACGGCGCTCGACGTTCCGGTGGTGTTGCCGCCGCTGGTGATCGGGCTGAGCCTGCTGATTTTGTTTCATCTGCCGATCGCCGGCGGCAACCTGGAAGACTGGCTGCAGCGGCGGCTCGGCTTCCAGGTGACCTATCATCGGCCCGCGGTTATTCTGGCCCAGTTTGCCGTGGCCTGTGCGTTTGCCGTGCAGACGATGCGGGTCGCGTTCGACCAGATCGATCCGCGGGCGGAGCAAGTGGCGCTGACGCTCGGTTGCCGGCGGAGCCAGGCGTTTCTGAAGGTCGTGCTGCCCCAGGCGTGGCGGGGAGTGAT
>DASZUP010000158.1:0-5784 GCA_035547635.1 Pirellulales bacterium | reverse complement strand
CAGGTTCTCGATTCGTTCGGCCTGGAGGGCAAGGACAACGAGTGCGGCGGAATTTACTCGATCAGCGCGCCGAGCATCAATATGTGTCTGCCGCCGCTGACCTGGCAGACTTATGACGTTGACTTCACTGCAGCTCGTTGGGACGCGCAGGGCAAGAAAACGGCGCCGGCGAAGTTGACGGTGCGGCTTAACGGCGTCGTCGTGCAGCAGAACGTCGAGGCGCCTAAGTCCACGACGGCGGCGCCTGTGCCTGAAGCTCCCGAACCCGGGCCGATCTACCTGCAGGACCACGGCAACCCGGTGCGCTATCGCAACATTTGGGTTTTGCCTCGCAATAGCGAGAAAGAATCGCGCCGGCCGATTGTGCCCGGCTTCGAACGCTTTTACGCAACGGCCGGCGCCGATCCGGCAGCCGGCGGAAGGGTGCTGCTGGAGGAGCTCAACTGCACGGCCTGTCATCAGGCAGACGGAATGCTTGCAGCGCAGCTTTTGCCGCGGCCTGCGCCCGTGCTGGATAATGTCGGCAGCCGCGTCCGCCCCGAGTACCTGCTGGCATTCGTGGCCCATCCACACGAAACCAAGCCGGGCACCCCGATGCCTGCCGCCTTGGCCGGCATGGCCCCGGAGGAGCGCGATGCCGCGGCGCGAGCGATCGTCAACTTCCTCCATTCCACCGGACGGATCCACGAGCAGGCGGCAAATCGCAAGTTCGCCAGGCATGGCGAGCAGTTGTTTCATCAGGTCGGTTGCGTCGCCTGCCATGCGCCGCGCAACGGCGCCAAAGTTTCGCCAGCGACGTCGGTTCCGCTGCCGGACTTGAAAGCCAAGTATTCAATTCCCTCGTTGACGGAGTTCTTGAAGAATCCGCACCAGGCCCGCCCGGCCGGCCGCATGCCCAGCTTGAATTTGAACAACGACGAAGCCCGCGACCTGGCCATGTACCTGATCGGCGAGGACGACATGCGGCTGCGGCGCCCGAACATGCGATTCGCCGTCTACGAAGGAAGCTGGGACAAGGTTCCCGACTTCGGCGCCTTGAAGCCCGTCAAGGCGGGCCAGTGCGCTGGACTCGATCTGAATGTCGCCGAGCGGCAGAACAACTTCGGCATGCGATTCGAGGGCTATTTGAAAATCGAGCGCGCCGGCAAGTATCAGTTTCATCTCGGCTCGGATGATGGCAGCGTGCTGTGGATCGACGGCCAGCGCGTGGTCGATTCCGACGGCATCCATCCGCATCAGGTGAAGAGCAATTCCGCGATTCTGGCAGCAGGCATGCATCCGATTCGGGTCGACTACACGCAAGGCGGCGGCGAATGGACGCTGGAGCTGGAGTACCAAGGCCCCGGAACGCCACGGCAACTGATCGACGCTGCAGTGTTTCTGACCGAGTCTCCGCCGCCGACGCCCCAACAGGACCTCGACCCGAGCCGTTTCGTATTCGAGCCGTCGCTGGTTGACAAAGGACGCGAATTGTTCGCCTCGGTCGGCTGTGCAGCATGCCACCAGCTCAAGCACGACGGCCGGCCGATCAAACCGACGCTAGCGGCAAGGCCGCTGAAAGACTGCGGACCGGGCAGAGGCTGCCTGGCCGAGCCGGTGGCTGCGCGTGCGCCGGATTTCGCCCTGACCAGCGAACAACGCGAAGCATTGAGTGCAGCGCTGGCAGCCCCGCCGCCTACTTCCCCGCCAGGCGCCGAGCAACGGGTGGTGCAAACCATGACGGCCCTTAACTGCTATGCCTGCCATAGCCGCGGCGGCAGAGGCGGACCCGAGGCGGATCGGAATCCTCTCTTCTTGACGACGATCCGGGAAATGGGAGACGAAGGTCGCGTCCCGCCGCCGCTCGACGGGGTCGGCGACAAGCTGCGGGAGAACTGGCTCAAGCACGTCCTGTCCGAGGGCGCCAAGGACCGGCCCTATATGCTTACCCGGATGCCCAAGTTCGGCTCAGCCGACGTGGTCAAGCTGGCCGATGCTTTCGTCGCCGTCGATCGGCGCACCGAGGCAAAGATTCCGGATTTGGCCGAACCGGACCATCGCGTCAAGTCGACCGGCCGAGCGCTGGCAGGCGACAAGGCGCTGGCCTGCATCAAGTGCCATACCTTCGGCAAGCACAGGGCCACCGGCATTCAGGCTCTCGACCTGCAGACGATGACTCGCAGGATTCGCGAGGATTGGTTCCACCGCTACCTGCCGAATCCGCCCGAGTACCGCCCGGGGACGCGCATGCCGACTGGCTTTGCCGGCGGCCGCAGCACGATCGCCAACGTTTACGGCGGCGACCCGAGCCGGCAGATTGCCGCGCTTTGGACGTATCTCACCGACGGCGAGAAGGCAGGCATCCCCGACGGCCTGGTGGCCAACGTCATCGAACTCAAGCCTAAGGCAAAGCCGATCATCTACCGCAATTTCATCGACGGTCTTTCGCCTCGCGGCATTGCCGTCGGATACCCGGAAGGCGCCAACCTGGCCTGGGACGCCAACCGGCTTTGCCTCAGCTTGATCTGGCATGGTCGCTTCATCGACGCCTCGATGCATTGGTCGGGCCGGGGCAACGGCTTCCAGAGACCGCTGGGCGACCATGTGATGCGATGGGAGCAGACCGCGCCGGTGGCGGTATTGGAATCGCTCGACCGACCTTGGCCGGACGAGCCGCCGAAAGAGCGCGGTTACCGCTTTTCAGGATATCGTCTCGACAAGCAAGGCCGGCCGATCTTCGAATACGAAGGGCCATCGTTCGCCATCGAAGATCGGCCGCTGCCCGTTCGCGGCGACGATCCTTCGTTCCAGCGGCACGTGCTCATCAAGGCCTCGCAGCCCGCCGGCTCGCTGTACTATCTGGCGGGCGTCGGCAAGGAGATCAAACCGCTCGACGACAACGCCTTCCTGATCGGCGGAACGGTTCGAGTAAGCATTCAATCCGCCGGCGCTTCGCCGGTCGTGCGCACAAGCAACGGCCGCCAGGAGTTGCTTGTGCCGGTGACGCTGCGGGACGGCAAAGCGGAGATTGTGACGGAGATTTCCTGGTAGGCGAAGCCAGAAAGCAGACGGCCGGCGACAGGGATCGCGCGCATAAGCATTGAGTTCAACTGGGTAAACTTGCCATGAATCGACGGGTATCTAGATACGTTGGCCGTAGGGTGGGCATTGCCCACCATGGCAGCGGTCGCGGAGTTTGCGAAGATTCCGGAGCGCGAAGTTGTGGCCCCTGCCGCATGGGCGGCGTGCCAGGTGCGAGACGGCGCCCGGAATTCTCACGAATTCCGCTACGGGTTTTCGCGGCCATGGCTGCCTTGGCGGCATCCGTCGCCCTGGCCGACGAAAAGACGCCGACCGAGGCGGACTATTACCCGATCACGAGGTTTGAAATTCCGCAGGGCGTCGAGTTGGAGGCGGCAGGCTTTCAGTTAATGCCCGACGGCCGCATGGCCGTCTGCTCGCGGCGCGGCGAGATCTGGATGATTGAAAAGCCGTTTGCCGGGCAGGTCAAAGCCGAGCAGTTCAAACGCTTTGCTCATGGCTTGCATGAACCGCTCAGCCTCGCTTTTCGCGATGGCTGGCTGTACGTCGTTCAGCGCTGTGACGTGTCGCGATTGCGAGATACGGACGGCGACGGACAGGCCGACGAGTTCCAGGTGGTCAACGACGGCTGGGAGATCAGCGGCGATTATCACGAATACGCCTTCGGCTCCAAGTTTGACAAGGACGGCAACTTGTGGGTCGTGCTGTGCCTCACCGGTTCGTTCGACAGCCAGTGCAAGTACCGCGGCTGGTGCTTGCGGACGACGCCCGACGGGAAGCTGATTCCCACGTGCAGCGGCATTCGTTCGCCCGGCGGCATCGGCGCCAATGCTGCGGGCGATATGTTCTATACGGACAATCAAGGTCCGTGGAACGGCACGTGCGAGCTCAAGCACCTGATCCCCGGCAAGTTCATGGGCCATCCGGCCGGCAACAAATGGTACGAACTGGCCCAGGAGGTAATGGGCCCCCGGCCCGCTGATCCGACCAGCGGCAGCCGCTTTATCGTCGAGGCTCAAAAGATTCCCGAATACGAACCGCCGACGATCTTGTTTCCGTACGACAAGATGGGGAAATCCGCCAGCGGGATCGCCTGCGATACGAGCGGCGGGAAGTTCGGACCTTTCCAGAACCAGTTGTTCGTGGGCGACCAGTCGGCCAGCACGGTGATGCGCTGCGCGCTGGAAAAGGTCCAAGGCCACTACCAGGGCGCTTGCTTTCCGTTCCGGGAAGGCATTGGCTCGGGCACGCTAGGCTTGGAAATGACCGCCGACGGATCGATGTTTATCGGCGGAACGAATCGCGGTTGGGGCTCGCGCGGTTCGCTGCCGTTCTGCGTCGAGCGGATGAACTGGACCGGCAAGGTTCCGTTCGAGATTCACGAGATGCACGCCAGGCCCGACGGATTTGAGTTGATCTTTACGGAACCCGTCGACCCGGCGACCGCCGCCGATACCAAGTCGTACGCGATGGAGACGTACACGTACATCTACCAGGCTTCGTACGGCAGCCCCGAGGTGGACCGCACCTCGCCGATGATTACCAAGGCGACTGTATCAGACGATCGCAAAAGCGTGAGACTGTACGTCAACGGCTTGCAGGCCGGACATGTGCATGAACTGCACTCGGCCGGCCTCCGGTCAGCAACGGGCTTGCCGCTGCTGCACCCGGAGGCCTATTACACGTTGAACTATCTGCCGTAAAGTCGGCGGAAGTTAAGCGAAGCTGCTTTCGACGGCCGGCGCGGGGGCAGCGTGCATCGGCGGAATCGTGAACACGTGGCCGCTCGAAGTCTCGCCGGCGTTCTCCTCATCCAGCTCAGCGGCTTCGCTGCTGACCGTGCTAGCACAGAGGACGGGACGTTCGACGGGAATGATGTCGCGAGAAACGCCATTGGACTGCTTGCCCCAGCCCAAATCGCGCAACAATTGCCAGACGTATCCTACGTGAAATACGACGCCGAAATGGCGCTGGATCAAGTCGCGAGCTTGCGGCGAAGTCCAGTGATCGGTCGCGTAACCTGCGGCTCGCGGGCCGCAGGCAAGCAGCAGTACAAGCTCGGCCTTCTGGGCCTTGGTCAGTCGCGGCGTGCGTCCAGGGTGGCGTTTTGCCTTGAGGGCGTCTGTGCCCCCTTGCCGCAGTGCGTCTTTCCACCGCTTCACTGAGGAGGCTGAGGCGCCGAGCAGCTTAGCGACTTCGCTCGACTTCTTGCCAGCCTTCAACAATTCTACCGCTTGGAGGCGGCGCGCTTCGAGTTCCGAGGGTTTGCCTTTGGGTCTCATGATTCTGTTCTTGCAAGCTCACTGGGTTTCCCCTTCGTCGCCAGCGAAGGGAGCGGTCACGGAAATCTACACAATCCGTACATAAACGCCGTCGCTGTGAGCGTCCGGTGCAGATGCGACGTCGACGGACTCCATTTCGGCCTGAGTTCCTTTCAGGTCGTGTTCCGCATAAGCAACGTGCGTACCAGAACGGTAGGCGTTGGATCGATCTCACGGAAAAGAAACGGCAGCTATGCCGAGCGACCGTCGCTAAGATTTTAAGCTGTAATAGCTAAGAGCTGCTGAATAAGGAGCGTTCCTTTTTTCTTGAGATGGCGAGCTTCTCCACGTCTGGGGGAGCTGAATTTTCGGGGAAGTCCTCCCAAGGCCTGCTTCACGGGCAGGCCGTGCTTATTCGTCAGGCAAAAAGGCCACGCTTTTTGTAGACTTTTCGGCGCCGATTGCCGCAATGTTCTGCCGACAGGAAGCCCGCTCCGAACTT
>DASZUP010000157.1:0-10141 GCA_035547635.1 Pirellulales bacterium | reverse complement strand
GTCGCCCGGCGCCACATTGCTCACGTCCGCAGCGACGTCGAGCACCTCGACTCCCAGCTCATGCCCTGGAATGCGCGGATAGCTGAAGAACGGCATCTTGCCGAGATAGCCGCCGATGTCGGTGCCGCAAATGCCGACGTTGTGCACGCGCACCAACGCCTCGCCGGGGCCCGGTCTTTCCGGGCCGGGAATTTCCACGCGTTTGAACTGCTTCGGCGCTTCGAGCGATATCGCTTTCATGGGGGCGGTCTCTGTTGTTGAGCCAGAACTGTCGGCGCGAGCTAAGGCGTCGGCAGCGGGTCGTTGTTCTCCGGGCGCCCCTCGACATAAAACCAGTTATGCACTGGGCGCAGCATGTCTTGTACTTCGACGAGCAACTGCTGGTCCAGCGGCATTTCGGCCCACGCGAGCCATTTTTTCACGTTTTCGGGATTTGCCGAGCCGACCACGCAGGTGCTCATGTCAGCGTGCGACATCGAGAACTGCAGCGCCAATTGCGCAATGTCAACTCCGCGAGCCGAACAGTGCTCGGCGGCCTTGCGGCACGCGGCGCGGACTTCGTCATTCGCCTTGTGCCACGGCGGCAAGGCGGAATTGGTGAGTAAACGCGCCGAGAAGGGCGCGGCATTCATGATCCCGACTCCCTTCTCCTTGAGGTACGGAACCAGGTCGGCCAGCATCGTGTTCTGCAGCGTGTAATGGTTGTACGAAAGCATCACGTCCAGTTCCGCGCGGTCGAGGATATAGCGAAACATCTTCATCGGATAGCCGCTGACGCCGATGAACCGCACCTTCCCCTGTTGCTGAACCTTGCGCAACGCCGGCAGCGTTTCTGCGACGATCTGCGTCATATCGACGAATTCAATGTCGTGGCAGAGCATGATGTCGAGATGCTCCACGCCGAGCCGTTCCAGGCTGACGTCGACGCTCTCCATCACGCGGCGCGCCGAAAAGTCGAAATGCTTGGGGGCGTACCGTCCCAACTTTGTGCCCAGGTAATAGCGGTCTCGCGGGACTCCGCGCAGCGCGACGCCCAGCAGGCACTCGCTCAATCCTCGGCCGTAATACGGGGACGTATCGATGAAGTTCATCCCCGCGTCGAGAGCCGTGTGCACTGAACGAATCGCCTCGTTCAAATCGACCGCGCGGAACTCCTGTCCCAGCGACGAGGCGCCGAAACTGAGCGAGGAGAGTTGCAGGCCGGTCTGGCCGAGAGGTCGGTATTCCACGCAGCGTTTCCTTGTTTCCAACTCGCGAACCGTAGATCGGATTAATAACGGTCTATCGTAGCGTTAACAGGGCGAGTCGTCTTTGCCGGCGCCGACCTTTGCGAAAAAAAACTTCTTTCCGCGCAGCGTCCTGGCAGCTTCCGATCACGGCGCCTTGCGCAACTCGTATAAATCGACGGTGTGCGTGACCGAGCCGTTGAACTTGGGAGCTTGAGAAAGCCGCATTACCGTAAGGTCGCGAGCTTCGCACTCCTTCAGGAACGGGGCGGCGCCGCGGCGGCCGGGATCGGCCAGCCAACCGACTCCGCCCGGCGCTAACGTCTTCTGGTAGGCAGATGCGACCAGCGCCGGATAATCGCGCTCGTAGAGCACGTCGGCGGCGGCGACCACGTCGAATTGTCCCAGGTCGTCAGGGAAGTCCCGCCAATCGACCACGCGCGTGGCGGGCACGGGCAGGCCGTTGCGGCAGGCGTTGACCCAGGTGAATTCCAGCGCCTCGGCATAGTAATCGGTCGCCATGACTTCAAAGCCCGCCTGGGCCGCTGCGGCGCAGACAAAGCCGGCGCCGCAGCCGAGTTCCAGAAACCGCCGGCCGGCGCCGTGCTCGGCGACGACTCGCTCGGCCAGCGTAAGGGCCGAGGGCCAGACGTCGGCCCAATACGGCAAACGCTCGTCGCGATTGAAGTCGTCTTCGTCAATTAATTCGTCAGGACTGCGCGGCTTCAGCCACTGATACGGCTTGTCGGCCAGGACGAATTCCTGCTCGACGACGATGAAACGGCCGCGCAGCGATTCCGCGAGAGCTTGCCAGTCGGTTGTCACAGTTGTTCGTTCACGGCTCACAGGGACCAGGGACGCGGCCGAGCGCTTGAAAAGGGCCGCGGAAGCTGAACAGCATGCGAGGCGCACATTGCGTCCGGTCGCTCGCGCAACCGCCCGCTTGGCTGCAGCGCGTGGAACGCCCAACGCCTCGCTTCAGCAGGGCTGCAGTGTAACGCGAAGGAGCCGGCTCGCGGAGGGGCCCCGGGAGATGACCGGCAGCGCCAATCGGCCGGTTCTGCACGTTCCGAACGGCAACATTCGCTGATCGGCAAAGTTTGCCGTGGTTCAATTAGCGTGCCGGCTGGCCTGGGGCACGCGGCGCAAGTGCTTTTCTCAAAGCGACTTGGCAAGCCAGTGCGGCGTCAGCGTTCGCCACAGGCAACGCTTGGCACGCGTCTTGCTTAAGAGATCGCCGCCAAATGCCCGGGGGGGCGAGAGGCTCGATCACGAACCGAGATTCATGCCCTACGGACTCTACATTTCCGCTGAAGGTGCGCTTGTGCAGAGCACGCGCATGGCGGCCATTTCCAACAATCTCGCCAACGTCGATACGCCCGGCTTCAAACGCGATCTCGCCGTCTTCCAGGCGAGATACGCCGAGGAGACGCAGCGCGGGCGAGACACGCCGGGTTCCGGCTCCATCAACGATCTCGGAGGCGGCGTCGACGTGCTTGGCACGTTCACGGACTTTTCTCCCGGAATGCGCAAGAACACCAATCAGCCGACGGATATCGCCATCGACGGTCCCGGGTTCTTTGTCGTTCGTCACGAAGGCCAGGATATGGTGACGCGAGCCGGCAATTTCATGATCACGGCCGAAGGCGCCCTGGTCACCCAGGACGGCGACCCGGTCATGGCGGCCGACGGGACTCCCGTGGGAACCAATCCTCAGGAAGGTCCCTGGCACATCAACCAAAGCGGAATGCTGGTGCAAGGCGGGCGGCAAACGCCGTTGGCGCTGGTCGCGCCGCAGTCGCTGGGGGATCTGGTCAAGGTCGGCGACAACCTGTTTTCCTCGTTGGGGCCGTTGCGTCCCCTCGAGGCGGAACAGCGCCGCGTTTACAGCGGTTCTTTGGAAGGTTCGACCGTCAATGCGGTGACGGAAATGACGGGCATGATTGAAACGTCGCGCGTGTTCGAGGCGAACGTCAACATGGTTCGCCATCAGGACCAGATTCTGGGCGAGCTGGTCAGCCGCGTGCTGCACACGTCCTGATCCGCACGGTGCGACAAAAGGCGAACAGGCTACTTCAACAAGAGAGCGACTATGAGTATTCAGACGTTGTACACCGGCGCGACCGGCATGGAGTCCATGCAAATGAAGATGGACGTCATTGCCAACAACCTGGCGAACGTGAATACCATTGCGTACAAACGCGCTCGGGCCAACACCGAAGATTTCTTCTACCAGCAGATCAAGCTGCCCGGCGCCCAGGATGCATTCAACAACTATGCGCCCACCGGACTCGCCATCGGTCTTGGCGCCCGCGTGCAGGGAACTCAAACGATCTTCCAGCAGGGCGCCTTCGACATTACCAACCGCCAACTCGACGTGGCGATTGAAGGGGACGGCTTCTTTCAAGTCATCGATCCGTCGACCAACAACTTCCTTTACACCCGCGCCGGAAACCTGGCGGTCAACTCCAACGGCTTGCTGGTGGTCGGCTCTTCCAATACCGGCCGGCTGCTTCAGCCGCAGATCTCGATTCCGATCGATACCACGGGCATCTTGATCAGCGCCGAAGGGAACGTTTCGATCCAGCAATTCGGGCAGCAGCAATTCTCCCAGGTCGGACAGATCCAGTTGGCCAAGTTCATGAACCCGGAAGGCTTGCTGAAGCTCGGCGAGAATCTCTACCAGGAAACGCTGTCTTCCGGCGCCGCGATCTTCGGTCAGCCGGGTCTCAACGGATTGGGCACGTTGCAGCAAAACGCCTTGGAGCGTTCGAACGTCGAACCGGTCAATGAACTGATCGACTTGATTACGACGCAACGCTCCTTCGAGCTGAATTCCCAAAGCGTGCAGGCCGGCGATCAAATGCTGCAACTCGTAGCGAATTTGCGGAGGTTTTAGTGCGACATTTCTCGGGACGACATCACAAGGGCTTGCCGCGGGCAAGCGGCCTCTGGCGGCGGCTTGGGGCCTGTGCGGCGCTGTTGCTGGCCTGCGCCGCCGGGCAAGTGCAGGCAGCCGAGTTGCGGTTGCGCGCCGAGTGCCGCTGCACGCAATCGCTCGTGCGGCTGGGGGACGTCGCAGAGATTCACGCCGCCGACGCCGAGCAGGCGCGTGAACTGGAAGCCATCGAACTGTTTCCCACTCCCTCGCCCGGTCAGCAGCGTTACGTTCGCGCCCGCGAGATCCAGGATCTCCTGGCCCTGCGGGGGTTGAACCTTTCGCAGCACCGCTTGTCGGGCGCCAGCCGCGTACAGGTCAGCGCGGCAGAAATAATCGCCGCCGCGCCGCCCGCCGCGCCGCAGCCGCTGTCAAGTTCAGCGGTCACCCGAGCGAACGAGCAGGTGGAAGCGGCCATCATCGCCTATCTCCGCCAGGCGGTATCTGAGAACGAACCGTGGCAGGTCGAAGTGAAGCTGGATAACGATCAGGCCCGGATCATCAGCGGCGCCCGGCAAGCGATTGGAGTCGCCGGCGGCGAAGCGCCCTGGAAAGGTTGCAAGCGGCTGAATGTCATCGTTCCCGCGGCCGAAGGCGAGCAGCAGTTCGAGATTGAAGCGGTAATCAGCACGCCGCCGATGGTCGTCGTGGCCCTTCGCGGATTGGTGCCCGGCGACACCGTGCAGGCGACGGACGTCAAGTTTGCACAGCGTACGGCCGTGCAGGCGGACAACCCGTTTTACCGGTTGGAGGACGTTGTCGGGCTGCAAACCGTCAGGGCGATCGTCGAAGGACAGGTGCTCGATCGCGCCGACGTCCGTTCTCCGTTGCTTGTCCGCCGCGGCGACGCCGTAACGGTCTTTTCTCGCAGCGCAGGCATTCAGGTGCGCACCACGGCCCGGGCTCAAGAAGAGGGCGGCCGAGGTGATTTGATTACGGTCGAATCGATGCTTAATCGGCAACGCTTCTTCGCCCGCGTCACCGGCATTCATGAGGTGGAAGTGTTCGCCCATGCGGTCGAGACCCGCTCGGCCGTTCGCGACCCGATTGTGGGCGGCCGCAATTCGCCGGCGTCGCGACCGGAATTTCGGCCGCTGGCGGAAGTTCCGCCGGTCGGATCGGGCGTTCGTCCGGCCGGAGCCGGCGTCATGCAGGATCGCAACGTCCGCGGCGCCAGCTATCAGTACGGTTCCCTGGACGGCAACACGAGGAGGAAACGATGAAACGGCTTCGACGCGCCGCCTTGATTACCGTCGCCGGACTGGCCTTGTCGCGCAGTCCGGAAGCCCGCGCCCAAAGCGCCAGCCTATACGGCATGCCCAGCGCTCGCCGACCGCTGACGCTGGCTGACAGCTCCTGGATGTACATCAAAGCCGAACCGCCTCGCGAGATCCAACTGAATGACGTGGTCACGATTATTATCGACGAAAAGTCTCAGTTGATCACGCAAGCCATGCTGATGCGACGTCAACGCACGAACGTCGACGCCGACCTGGCGAGCTGGCTGCGGTTCAACGGGTTTGGCCTCTCTCCGGCCCCCATGGCGAACGGCGACCCGAGGATCCAGGGATTGTACAACCTGCAGAACCAGGTGCAGGCCAACCTGCGAGCCGCGGACGGGTTGCAGTTTCGCCTGGCCGCGACGGTGGTCGACCTGCGTCCCAACGGCAACCTCGTGGTCGAAGCCCATCGCCACGTTCGCGACAACAACGAAATCTGGGACGCGTCGCTATCGGGCGTGGTGCGGCGCGAGGACGTGCTGCCCAACAATACCGTGCTGAGCGAAGACATCGCCGAACTCAGCGTCGACAAACGCGAGGAAGGCCATCTGCGAGACTCCTGGCGCCGCGGCTGGCTTTGGAAAACGCTCGACCGCGTCAAACCGTTCTAACGCCACCGGAAGGTCAAGCGCGAGACCGGCATGGACGGGCGCCGACTCGCTCACGGGCGAGGCGATTGTTTAATCAGGGGAATACGACGCGATGAAGCAATTGACGATCAAAGCCGCCTGCCTGACGGCGCTGGCCGTGCTGACTCTGTCCGGCGCCACGGAAGCGCTCGGACAGATCCGATTGAAGAGCATCTGTCGCGTGAAGGGGCAGGAAAAGAACACGTTGCAAGGCTTGGGGCTGGTCGTGGGCCTGAAAGGCACAGGCGACGGCAAAGGCTTCGTGCCGACCATTCGCAGCCTGGCCATGACGATGGAATTGCTGGGCAACCAGGTGGGAAAAGGCGGCGCCGAAGAACTGCGAGACGCCGCCAACGTGGCCCTGGTCAGCGTGAGCGCCACCGTGCCGGCCAGCGGCGCCCGGCAAGGCGACGAAGTTGACTGCGTGGTCAGCTCGGTCGGAGCGGCGAAGTCGCTGGCGGGCGGCCGTTTGTTTATGACGCCGCTGTTGGGGCCGCAGGTTGAAAGCACGCGAGTTTACGCCTTTGCTGAAGGAGCGGTTCACGTCGAGGACTCGAACACGCCGACGACGGGCCGCATTCATGGCGGTTGCCGCCTGGAAGAAGACTTTATCAACCCGTTCACCATGAACGGCAAGATCACGCTCGTGCTCGATGAGCACCATGCAGACTTTGAGGTCGCTCAGGAAATCGCCGAACTGATCAACAGCAACTGGTATCGGAGCGAGAACGACCGCTTCTCGCGGCGCGGCGTCGGAAACATCCGGCAAACGGCCTATTCGTCAACTCGCAACTACCTGGCCCAAGCCGCCAACCAGCAGTTCATCGAGGTCGCCATTCCCGCCGCCTATCGGGACGAGCCTGTGCTGTTCGTCTCCGAAGTGCTGGGATTGACGATCGCCGAGCCTCAAACGGCGGCCCGCGTGGTCATCAACGAACGCTCCGGCAGCGTCGTGATCGGCGCCGACGTCGAGATCGGAGCGGTGGCCATTACGCACAAGAACATCGTGATTGAAACGGCGCCGCAGGGCGCCGAACAGCGTTTCGTGTCGCTCGATCCGGGCGAAACGCAGACCGCCAAGTTGAAGTCGCTGGTCGAGGCGCTGAACGCCGTCAAAGTGCCGACCGAGGACATTATTGAAATCATCAAGGGGCTGGAGCGCAACGGCAAGTTGCACGGCCAATTGATCGTCGAATAACCCGCCGAGACCGAGCCCCATGTCCGCCCCCATTTCAGCCGGCTACCCCCTTGCGAATCCGACGCCGCTGCTCGCGCAGCAGACCGCTCTCCCTGCCCAGCCGCAGGGCGACCCGAAAGTCCGCGAGACGTTCGACGATTTCGTAGGCCAGACCTTCTACGGTCAAATGCTCAGCGCCATGCGGAAGACGCTGGGCAAGCCGGCCTACTTTCACGGCGGTCGCGGCGAAGAAGTCTTTCAAGGGCAGCTTGATCAGATCCTGGCGGAACGGCTGTCGGAAGCCAGCGCCGACCAGTTTACGGGACCAATGTTCGAACTCTTCTCACTCCAACAACGCTGAACTGATGGAAAATCAAAACTGGGAAACCGATGTCGCCGGGCTGCTGAACGAACTCTCGGCCACGCAAGACGACTTGTTCGAAATCCTGGCGCAGAAACGCCGCCTGTTGGCGGCGTCGGACGTTGCTGGCATTCAGGCCTTGGAGCCGCGCGAACGCGAATTGATCGCTCGGCTGGAAGCCTGCCACAGCCGGCGCAGTGAATTGCTGACCCGCGCTTCGGAGCAAAACTTGCCGAGTGATAGCATCCGCTCGCTGGCAAAGTCTTTGTCCTCGCCGACGCGGCAGCAGCTGCAGAAGCAGGTGGCCGACGCCGAGCACCGGGCCCGTTTGCTGAGTCACCACAGCTTGACCAACTGGGTGGTCATCCAGAGGACGCTGATTCACCTCTCGCAATTGTTGGAGATAATCGCCACCGGCGGCCGAGCCAAGCCGACATATGGTAAGGGAGGGTATGTCGCAGCAGGCGGATCTTTGGTAGATCAGGCGGGGTAAGAGTCGCTGGGGGAATAGCCACTTTAGGCGAGAACGGCGAATGTCACTCTTCGGCTCCTTGCAACTGGCCAGCAACTCGATGCAAGCCCAGCAGATCGGCTTGCAAGTCGTCGGCCAGAACATGGCCAACGCCAACACGCCGGGCTACAGCGTCGAGCAGGCCATTCTGACGCCTGCGCCGGTCCAGCGCCAAGGAAATCTCACGCTCGGGCTGGGCGTTCAGGTCAGCGCCATCGTGCAGAAGGTCGATGACTTTCTCAATCAGCGTCTGCGCGGGACCAATAGCGACGTCGGCAACAGTCAGACGCAGGCCCAGGTTTACCAGAACCTGGAAAGCATCGTCGGCGCGCTGAATGACAACAACCTGCAATCGTCGCTGAATTCCTTCTTTTCCAGCATCTCCGGCGTATTGAATCAGCCCGAGAGCGTTTCGGTCCGCAACCTGGCGGTGCTGCAAGGCCAAACGCTGGCCGGAGACATCAATCAGATGTCCAAGCGCGTCGTTAGCGCGCGGTCTGACTTGAATACGCAGGTCGAAGGCATGACCTCCGACATCAATCGCCTGGTCGGCGACATTGCCCATCTCAACACGCAAATCACCACGACGGAAGGGGGCACGCTTTCCCACAGCCAGGCCGTCGGTTTGCGCGACAAACGGAATCAGGATCTCTCCGATCTTTCCAAGCTGATCGGCATCCGCGTCGAGGAACAGCCCAGCGGGGCCGCCAACGTCTATGTCGGCGGGGACTACCTGGTCTTTGAGGGCACCTCGCGCCAGGTGGAGACCGCCTACTCCACCGACCAGGGGTTTTCGGCGGCGCACATCAACCTGGTCGATACGAACGCTCCGCTCGATACGCAAACCGGGCAACTCAACGGTCTGTTGACGGCGCGCGACAAGATCCTCAGCGGCTTTCTCGACAAGCTGAACGGGTTCGCGTCGAAGCTGACCTTCGAGTTCAACAAGGTCTATTCCTCGGGCCAAGGTCTGACCGGCTACCAGTCCATGACCAGCACGTATGCGGCGACTTCGAAGTCGAATCCGCTGGACAATGCCGGCTTGCCGTTCACTCCCGTCAATGGCTCGTTCCAGGTGCAGGTGCTCAACAAGCAGACCGGATTGACCCAAACCACGAACATCACCGTCGACCTGAACGGCCTGGACCAGAACGAGACGAGCCTGGAGGGTTTGGCGTCGCAATTGAACGCCGTCAGCGGCTTGAACGCCACGATTACCAACAGCGGCAATCTTTCTCTGAGCACGACTTCGCCCGACTTGCAATTTACGTTTGCCAACGACAACAGCGGCGCCCTCGCCGCGCTGGGCCTGAACACGTTTTTCACGGGCACGACCGCCGCGGATATCGGCGTCAATCAGGCGGTGGTCAACGATCCCGGCAAGTTCGCGGCCAGCTCCGCCGGCATCGGCATCGATACGGGCAATGCGACGCAACTGGCCAACTTCATGAACCAGCCGCTCAGTTCGGCCGGCGGCACCACGCTGACCGACGTCTATAACCAGATGGTCGGAGACGTCACGCAAGGCTCTTCCGTCGCTCAATCGGTTTCGCAAGGTTACCAGACGTTCCAGCAGACCTTACAAGGACAGCAGTCTTCGATCAGCGGCGTCAGCATCGACGAAGAGGCGGTCAAGATGATCACCTATCAACGCGCCTACCAGGCCTCGGCCAGGCTGATCTCCACGATCAACGATCTGCTGAATACGCTAATGCAGCTATGAGCATCATTCCCGTTCCCAGTACTCGCGTCAGCGACGTCTTCGTTCGCCAGCAGCTTCTCGCCCAGGTCGAGCAGGACCAGCTCGACTTGTTCAAGCTGCAGAACCAGATCAGCTCGGGCAACCGGCTGAACCTCCCCAGCGACGACGCGGCCGCGGCCATGCGCGCCGTGAGCCTGCAAGGGCAACTCGCCCAGAACTCGCAGTTTCAGACCAACGTGCAGACTAACCAGTCGTATCTCAGCGCCACCGATGCGGCGCTAAGCCAGGTCGTCCAGTCGATCGATAGCGCCAAGGCC
>DASZUP010000156.1:0-3240 GCA_035547635.1 Pirellulales bacterium | reverse complement strand
CATGCCCTCGGCGCGGGCGCCCTCGCGCGCCAAGCGGTGCAAGGTCGGCATGTCGGCCTTGGGGTCGTCCAGGTAAAAGCCGGCCAGGCCATCCACGCTGACCAGAATGACGCACTGATCGCGGTGCGGCTCGGCGCCGCTCGCCAGGCCTTGTCCCAAGAGAAAAGCCGCCGCCCAGATTGCCGCCAACACGCCTTGCTTCAACATCGTAAGTCGCTCACTGAATGAAAAAGGAAACCGCCTGCTTCAAAGCCGCCCGCCGCTGTGTGATTGCGACCGCCAACGCCGACCGTCACGCCGCTCGCCAGGCCAGCTCGACTTTCTGACCATGGGCTGAGTGTTTCTCGTCGATCGAGCGCAATTCCAGCCGCGCGCCGTCGTCGCCCAATTGGCACTGGACCCAACCGACCGGATCGGCGGCACGGAAAGGATAGGCCACGGGAGGCAAGTTGATCAGATGCACGCCCTCTCGCTCGCTTTGTTGCCAATGGTGCGTATGCCCGTAGATGTAGGCCTTCACGTGGCGACGCGGCAATAACAGGCTGAACAGGGCATCGGTATCCGTCAAACCCGTGGTCTTCGGGTTGCCGGGATCGAGATTGTGGTGCGCCACAATCAAGGCCGGCTTGTCGCTGCGAGCGTCGAGTTCACGGGCCAGCCAGTCGCGCTGTTGCTGGCCCAATTCGCCGGGCGTGACGTTGGTGGCCCGCAGCGAGTCAAGCAGGAACCAGTTCGCTTTCGGGCTTTCAATCACCAGCACGTGCTTGCTGGCCAGCGGGGCCGATTCGTTCTTCTTTTCGACGGCTGCGTTCCAAAACCGCTCCCGATGGTCATGATTGCCCAACGCGAGATGCACCGGCAGCCCGGCGGTGCGGAGCGGAGCGAGCAACTCGACCAGGGTGCGGTAGTCGCCCTCTTTGCCTTGCAGGTAGGCGCAATCGCCGTTGATCAGCACGCCGGCAGGACGCTGGGGCAGGGCGAGCAGCTCGCCGCCGACGCGCTCGAGGTTGGCCGCCATGTTCATCTGCCGGGCGATCTCGGCGCGATTTTCAGCGATGTGAATGTCGGCCAGCAGGGCCCAACTGTCGGCGTCGACCGGTTGGTCCGCCGCTACCGATCGGTGGTCGGTCAGCAGTGCGGCGCCGGCCGCCAGAGAGCCTTGCAGGAAACGACGACGAGAGCAGGCAGGGAGAGAAATCGGCATGGCGGAAAACTCAATCCGAGGCAGGAAGGTTCGAGGCGGGAGTAGGAGCGGCAGTTTGGCTCCTGGCGCGATCGTACCTGCCGCCGGCGCCGTGTCAACGTTTTCCTCCAGGATGTTAAAGCAATCCTGCTTGCCCGCCCCGCGTTCGCAGTGTCTTTCTCGCTTCCTGAACCTGTGGACGGGCAAGCGTGTCTGCAAGGCGGTTGCGTGAGTCGTTCCGGCGCCCCGCTCACGCTCAATTGCCTGAGCCGCTATAATGGCGCGACCGCCCGTTCTCTCCCTAGCAGGCCGATGCCTCCCCCCGCCACCGCCCAAGCCGAGCCCGAGTGTCAGCCGTCTGCGGCGGTCTCGGGGCCGCGTCGGCTTGCTCGGCCGAATGCCGAGACGACGGCGTTCGGCTGGCCGTTCTGGCTCACTTATGCCGCCAATTTGCTGCTGATGGTGGCCGTCAGTTTGTTGTACCGCTACGGCGATTTCGTGACCTACCTGGGAGGCAGCGAGGTCAATTTGGGCTGGGTCATTGCCGTCGGCATGGTAGGCAGTCTGGCGATGCGGATGGGCCAAGGCGTCGGCATCGACGCGTACGGACCACGTCAGATCTGGCTCTGGTCGTCCGCCACATTCGTTGCCGTATGCCTGGCGCATCTGCTGGTGACCGACGTGAACGGCCCGCTGATCTATGTCCTGCGGATCCTGTTTCAGTCGAGCCTGGCCGGGTATTTCGGGGCTTCGATCACCTATATCTCTGGCCGGGCCCCGGTGGCGCGGATTGCCGAGGTCGTCGGTACGCTCGGCACTTCGGGCTTTGTCGGCATGGTGCTGGGAACCCGCCTGGGCGATCATTTATTGAATTTCACGAAGATCGACCGCGGCCACGTCGATCGGATGTTTCTGGCCGCGGCGCTGTTAGGCGCCGTCAGTTTCGTGCTGTCCGTGATCGCCACGCGAGGGCAGCAGCGGCCGCAGGGCCGGAAGCGCCTGCCCATGCTGCGCGTGCTCCGCCGCTATCACCCGGGGTACGTGCTGCTGATTGCGGTGGCGACGGGCTTTGGCATTTCGCTGCCCGGCGTGTTTCTGAGCCGCTATGCCGCGTCGTTGGAGATTGCCACGATTGGACCGTTCTTTGCGGTCTATTGTCCGACCGCGTTCATCGCGCGGATTTCCATGCGCAGCGTGCCGGAGCGGTTCGGCATCCGGCCGATGATTTTCGGCGGCATGGCGACGCTGGTGTGCGGCATGATGCTGTTTCTCATCGTGCGGCAGCCGTGGCATTTCGTGTTTCCGGCCATTTCGATCGCCATCGCCCACGCGTTGCTGTTTCCGGCCATGATTGCCTCCGGCAGCGGCGCATTTCCCGCCCGATATCGCGGTCTCGGGACCACGCTGAGCCTGGCCTTCTTCGATTTCGGCTGCCTGGTTGGCTCGCCGATCGTCGGAGAATCGCTCTATCTGGCCAAGCGATTCGGCTGGCCCGCCTATCCGACGATGTTTGTCACCGTGGCGGCGATCCTGGCTTGCTTGGGGCTGATCTACGCCGTCAGCGAGCGAAGGAAGCCAGGCGTCACATAGAGCGGGTGAGGTATGGCGCGACGCGCCAGGCGGATTCAGGGGGAAACAGGCGCCGAGGCGGAACCAAAATTCGTTTCCCAAAGGATGACGAGCACCGGAATGATGAAGGCGCCCGCCACCAGGATCCAAAACAGCTTGTCCTTGTCGATTTTGAAGCGTTGCATACAGCGCACGTCCGTGCTCGGTTCAAAACTTGGTGCGACGAGCGGAGAAGCCGGCGTCGGCTCTCCTCGCCGGGGCAAAACGTTGCCCAGGGCGGGGGATTTCAGTGTAGTCGATTGTACGCCATCGGTCGTTCCCGCGGTGGCAGATTTTCTTGGTGAAGCGGTTGTCGTGTGGACCGTAACAAATGGGGGGCTTTGATTTTCCGTCTCAATTGACGATTGAACCTAAGCTCGCTATCATCAACGGCTTCCAGATTCCCGAACGGTCCGTGGGTCTGGCAGATGGGCCCGGCCAAGGCGCGT
>DASZUP010000155.1:0-15263 GCA_035547635.1 Pirellulales bacterium | reverse complement strand
ATGTCGACCAAAAGCTCTCGGAAGAACTGCGCGACGCCGTGAAGCGGCTACCATAGGCGCAACACCGTGCCGGCGACGCTTTGCGACGGAATCGCAATCCAGACGCCGGCGGCGCTTGCCCCAACGGGCCTTGGCCCCGTTCGCCCGCTTTGCAAATCCCGCCTCGGGCGCCTAAACTGAAATCGTCCAGCCGTGCGCTCAAAGCCGCCGGCCAGTTTCCGCTGCGAACCGCCGATCTCGCCTTAACTTCCGATATCGACCACCGACTATGAAAACCGCCTTCTCGATTGCCATCCTCGTGATTCTCGCCGTTGTCGCCACGGCCGCCTACTCTTGGGCCCAACTGGATTTTCCAGTTGAACGGTTGCTGGCCTCGTCTGATCTGCAAGCCGAAGGCGAGTTGCCGCCGGAAGCGGAGCTCACGGCGTCCGCCGGACCGGCGGCGGAAACGACCGAGGCGCCGGGCGACGCACCGCAACCGCTGGCGGTCGCCGAGGAGACGGAATTCAATTTCGGATATCTGGAAAATGGCGCCCAGGACAATCGGCACTCTTTCATCATCAAGAACGAAGGCACGGCGCCGTTGAAACTGGTCCGCTCGGAAGTGAGCTGCAGCAAGTGCACCTTCGCCTCGTTGCCCGGCGAGCCGATCCCGCCCGGCGGCAGTGCGGCGGTGCAGGTGCGTTGGAATATCAACATCGAAAACGACGTGTTCCGGCAACACGTCGACGTCCATACCAACGACCGCAAGCATCCGCTGCTGCGGTTGATGGTGACCGGCAATGTCGTGCGGCCCTTTCAAATCAAACCCGGCGAGATCGTCTTCAGTAATGTCCGCGTGGGCGAAGAGGCGCGGGCCAGCGCGATGTTGTTGTCGTATTTCTCGGACGACCTGCAAGTCCTGGAGTCCAACCTCTCCAGCGAGGCGCTGGCCCCCTATTTTGACGTCGAGCTGGCGCCGGTGGCGTCGGACAAACTCCCCGATGGCGTTAAGAGCGCGGTGGAGATCAACGTCCTGCTTAAACCCGGCTTGCCTTTGGGGGCGTTTAAGCAGAGAATCCTGCTCAAAACCAACTTGGAAAAAGGCGAAAACCTGGAGTTGCCGGTCACCGGCAGCATCACGGGCCCGGTCTCCATCGTGGCCAGCGGCTGGAACCAGGACCGCGGCGTTCTCCAGATCCGGCAGGTCACGCGCGGCAAAGGCGCCGTGCGAGAGCTGAGTTTGATCATCCGCGGCAAAGAGTTCAGCGGCTTGAAGGTCGAACCGCCCACAGTGACGCCGTCGCTCGTGAAGGTAACCTATGGCGAAATCAAGGAAGTCAACGGCGGCGCCACGACCATTGTGCCCGTCAGGATCGAGATTCCGCCTGGTTCTCCTTCGGTGAACCACATGGGAAGCGAACAAGGAAAGCTGGGAGAAATCATCATTCCTTTCGACAAATCCGACCTGCCGCCCGTCAAGCTGCTGGTGCAATTTGCGGTCGTTGAGGGATGAGAGCTGGAACAAGAGATTACATCGTCAAGGCCCTCGCAACAGGATGTCGCGCCGGCCGGCATTCGCTCGTTGGCTTTGCGTTCGGCCGGGGCGATTGCATCTCGCATTTAGTCTGAAACACGAAACGGAGTATCGTCTTCATGTCGAAGCAGGCTTGGCTATCGCTGCCCGTGCTGGCCCTTTGTTTTGCAGCCTTTCTTGGCTGCCCTTCTGCTTCGACCGATCAGCCGCAGCAGGCGGCGACGGCGCCGACGGCCGACGGCGGCGAGAGCGACACGGCAAAGACCATGCCGCCTGAGATCGAGGCGGCTCCGCCGGAATCAAAGGCGGGAGACGTAGAAGAGCCGGCGGAGAGGAAACCCGCTGCCAAAACGAAACTCGCTCCCGGGCCGGCTCCCGCAAAACCGGCCCTTGCTGAGTCGGCCGCAGAGAAGCCGGCCATGGCCAAACCGGAAGCGGCGTCGCCCACCGTCAAACAAGCCGCCCCCGTCGAACGGAACAAGAAGGAGACCGACCAGCCCGAGACGGAAGCCGACGACAACGACCCCGTCAAGCGCAACGGCGAGATCTTCGTTGGCTGGGAAAAGCCCAAGCTGGCCGTCGTGCTTACCGGCGAGCAACTCGGTTACATCGAGCCTTGCGGCTGTGCAGGGTTGGAAAACCAAAAGGGCGGGCTCCGGCGCCGCGATACGTTTCTCAAGCTGCTGGCCGCCCAAAAGTGGCCGACGGCCGCCCTGGACAACGGCGGCTTGATCCGCCGTTTCGGACGCCAGGCGGAGATCAAGTACGAGAAGACGGTGGAGGGGCTGAAGATCATGAATTACCGGGCCGTCGGCTTCGGCGCCGATGACCTGAAGCTGCCGACGGGTTCGGTCGTGGCGAGCGTGACGAACGTCGATGCCTTCGTTTCCGCCAACGTCGGCTTGTTCCTGGCGCCGGGCGAAGAAGGCGCTTTCGTGCCGCGGTATCGCATTCTCGAAGTCGGCGGCGTGAAGCTGGGCGTGACGAGCGTCTTCGGCGAGGCGTTCCAGAAGCAGATCAACAACGACGAGATCAAGTTCCTGGCGCCCGAAGTCGCGATCCGCCAGATCCTGCCGGAGCTGAAAAAGGCCGCCTGCGATTTGCTGGTGCTGTTGTCTTACGCTTCGCCCGAGGACACAGAGCTCTTGGTTGAACAGTTCCCTGAGTTCGGAGCGGTTGTCACCGCCGGCGGCGCCGACGAACCGCCCTACGAACCGGCTCTGGCGAAAAACGGCAAGACATTACTCATCGAAGTTGGCCACAAGGGCATGTACGCCATCGTGCTGGGCCTGTATGACGACGAGGAACAGCCGCTACGTTATCAGCGCGTGCCCTTGGACCATCGCTTCAAGGACTCGGCCGAGATGGACGAGCTGATGGTCAACTACCAGGAGCAGCTCAAGGAGTTAGGCTGGGCCGGGCTCGGCCTGCGCCCCGCCAACCATCCGCGCGGCAAGTTCATCGGCTCAAAGGCCTGCGCCGAGTGCCACCAGGATGCCTTCGACGTCTGGGAAGGCACGACGCACGCACACGCCACCGAGACGCTGACCAAGGTCAAACCGCCGCGGCAATTCGACCCCGAGTGCGTCAGTTGCCACGTCACCGGCTGGAACCCGCAAGAGTTTTTTCCTTACGTCAGCGGTTACGAAAGCCTGAAGACCACGCCCCTGCTGGCCGGCAACGGCTGCGAGAACTGCCACGGCCCGGCCGCCGAGCACGTGGCGGCGGAAAACGGCGGAGACGAGGAGCAGCAAATCCGCTTCCGCGAAGCGCTCAAGCTCTCGCTCGCAGACAAGGACGACGAAGAATCCATCCGCCGTTCCTGCATGGAGTGCCATGACATCGACAACAGCCCGGACTTCAACTTCAAAGAGTACTGGCCGAAGGTGGCTCACTGAAGCCGGCAATCATGGCGTGACGACGGCAGGGAATGGGAACCGCTAATGCGCACTAATCTTCGCTAATTAGGGTAGGTGAGGCGCCCGAATTGGTGCAGCTTGGCGGTTCATGCGGGGCTCTCGTCTGCGCCCATGGAATCTGATGAGTCCGTGCGGCATACGCTTAGCAAATTCAAGGCGTTGCCCATGACCGCCTCAAGGCCAAGACCTCGTTATCTGAAATTCAGCCTCGGCACGATGTTTCTTCCGATTAGCGTATCGATCAGCGGAGATTAGTGGTTCCTTTTTTGGCTGAGAAAACGCGATTCTGATCGCTTTCTGCAAGTCTTCCCGCCTGACGTTGCCGCGGGCGAGCGGAAGCTCTAGAATCCCGCCCCGCGGTCGCGCTGCAGACGGACCGCGTTTCTAACGCAAAAGACACTTGCTTCGGCCGCTGCGCTGCATACGATTGCGTGGAACATCGCCCCCCTCTGCTCGAAGTAGAAGTACCGTGCTCCCCTGCCCTGCCCCGCCGTCCGGATTGTCTCCCTCCCGCCTGTCGCAACCCGGCGATGCCGGGGCGTCGAACGCCGTGCTTTTTCGACGGCTGTTCGCGCTGGCCTGGGCGTATCGCGGCCGTTGCGTATGGGTGCTAGCGCAGCAGATGTTGCTGGTCGCTCTGGCCCTGACCGGGCTGAGCCTGACCGGGCTGGGGATCGACGTCATGCGGCATCGGCTGGCGCCCGAAAGCGTCACGCCGCATTGGCCGTTCGGCCTCGCCCCGCCGGCTGACTGGGGGCCGCTGGCCGTGACGGCGCTGATCGCCGGATTGATTCTGGCCGTTGCACTCGTACACGCCGCGCTGCGGTTCGTCGCCTCGATGTCGGCGGGGCGGTTGGTGCAGGACATCGTGGTCGACCTGCGCTCCCAGGTCTACGACAAGCTGCAGCGGCTCAGCTTCCGATTTTTTGATGAGAACCGCAGCGGTTCGATCATCAATCGCGTGGCAGGCGACGTGCAGGCGGTGCGGCTGTTCGTCGACGGCGTGGTGATCCAGGTCCTTTCGGTGCTGCTCTCGCTGGCCGTGTACCTGTACTACATGTTGCAGGTCCACGTGCCGCTGACGCTGGCCTGCCTGGGCGCCACTCCCCTGCTCTGGGTTGGCGCCGTGCTCTTCTCTCGCAAGGTGCGGCCGGCCTACAAGCACAGCAGCGAGCTGACTGACGAGATGGTGCTGCACCTGTCGGAAAACGTGCAGGGCGCGCAGGTCGTCAAAGGCTTTGCCCGCGAGTCCGACCAGATCGCCCGCTTCACGGCGGCCAATCGGGCCATCAAGGACCAGAAGGAAGAGATCTTCTGGCACATCAGCCTGTTCCAACCGGCGATGGGTTTCCTGACGCAGATCAACATGATCGTGCTGCTGAGTTACGGCGGTTACCTGGTAATCGTCGGCGAGCTGCGATTGGGCGAAGGCTTGTTCGTATTCGCCAACCTGCTGCAGCAGTTCGCCAACCAGGTCGGCCAGGTTACCAACATCGCCAACAGCATTCAGACCAGCCTGACCGGCGCCCAGCGGGTGTTCGAAGTGCTCGACGCGCCGATCGAGATCGCCAGCCGGCCCGACGCCGCGCCGCTCAAGAAGGCCCGCGGCGAAATCCGCTTCGAAAACGTCGACTTCGGCTACCAGCCGGATGAGCAAGTCTTGGAGCAGATCGACTTTTCCATCGGCGCCGGACAATGCGTGGCGATCGTCGGGGCGACAGGCGCCGGCAAGAGCAGTCTGTTGAGTCTTGTACCAAGATTTTACGATCCGTCGGCCGGCCGCGTGCTGATCGACGGTCGCGACGCCCGCGACGTGCAGCTCGATGACCTGCGCCGCAACGTAGGGCTGGTCTTCCAGGAGAGCTTTCTGTTCAGCAATACGGTGGCGGCCAACATCGCCTTCGGGCATCCCGGCGCCACGCGAGAGCAGATCGAGCGGGCCGCGCGGATCGCCTCGGCTCACGAGTTCATCGAAGACTTGCCGCACGGCTACGACACGGTCGTGGGCGAATACGGCTCGAACCTCTCGGGCGGCCAGCGGCAGCGGCTGGCAATCGCCCGGGCGCTGCTGCTCGACCCGGCGATTCTGATCCTCGACGATGCCACGGCCGCCATCGATCCCAGCACCGAGCATGAGATTCTCGCCGCCATGGAACAGGCGATGCGCGGCCGCACCACGCTGGTCACCGCCCATCGCATGAGCACGCTGCGCCGCGCCGACCTGGTTGTCGTGCTCGAGCGCGGCCGGATCGTACAACTCGGCACGCACGAAGAATTGATGCAAGAGCAGGGCCACTATTACGAAGCCGCGCGGCTGCAGATTGTCGACGATGAATCTCCTGCCGAGTCGGGAGCCGCCGCATGAAGGCCCGCGTCCCTTACGCCGCACTTACGGTCCGCCGAGCGGAAGACCGCGAGACGGAACAACGTCCGCTGGAAATGCGGCTGATTACGCGTTTGCTAGCCTATACCGGGCCGTACGCCGCCAAACGCAACTGGCTGCTGTTGATGGTCGCCTTTCGGTCGATCCAGCTCCCGGGGCTGACCTGGCTGACGGCGGCGGTCATCACCGGGCCGGTGCAAAGCCACGACCTGCGCGGCGTCGGTCTCGGCGTATTGGCCTTCACGGCCCTGGCCCTTTCCACGCAACTGGTAATGCACTTCCGGCAGCGGCTGGCGCTGGAGTTGGGAGAGGCGGTCGTGTACGACCTGCGCAACGAAGTCTTTGCGCATCTGCAGCAGATGCCGATGAGCTTCTATAACCGCACCAAGCTAGGTCGGATCATCAGCCGGATGACATCCGATATCGAGAATGTGCGGATCGGCGTGCAGGAAGTGCTGTTCGTCAGCATCGTTCAAATCGGGCAGATGTTCCTCGCCGCCATGTTCATGCTCTGGTACGACCCGACGCTGTTTCTCGTGGTGCTGGGCGTGGCGCCGCTGCTATGGGCCGTCAACAAGCACTTTCGCCGGCGGCTCTCGGGCGCATTGCGGGACGTGCAGGAATCGTTCAGCCGCGTGACAGCCACGCTGGCAGAATCGGTCAACGGCATGCGCGTGACGCAGGGCTTCGTCCGCCAGGAGACCAACGCCGAGCTGTTCAGCGATCTGGTGGCCGATCACTCGCAGTACAACCTGAACGTGACGCGGCTGCAAAGCGCGTTCTTGCCGCTGTTGGATCTGAACAGCCAGCTTTGCTTCGCCGCGCTGATGCTGATCGGCGGCTACCGCGTGCTGTACCTCGACGGGGCGGAACTGGGCAGCCTGGTCGGCTTTCTGCTGATGGCCAATCTGTTCTTTTCGCCCATCGCCGTGCTCGGCAACCAGTACAACCAGGCCCTGACCGCCATGGCCGGCGCCGAACGAGTCTTCAACCTGCTCGATAGCCAGCCCGAATGGACCGACGCCGCCGATGCACGCGAGCTGCCGCCCATTGAGGGACGGGTCGAGTTCCGCAATCTGTCTTTCGGCTACCAGCGGGACCGGCTGGTATTGCGAGGCATCAACTTCGCCTGCGAGCCGGGGCAGACAATCGCCCTGGTCGGCCACACGGGCAGCGGCAAGACGTCCATCACCAACCTGATCGCCAAGTTCTACTTGCCGAGCGACGGCGAGCTGCTGATCGATGGGCATGAAATCCGCCAAATCACGTCCGACTCGCTGCACCGTCAGATCGGGATCGTGCTGCAACAGAATTTTCTGTTCGGCGGCACGGTAATGGACAACATTCGCTTCGGCCGGCCCGAGGCGAGCGACGAAGAAGTGATTGAAGCGGTGCGCAAGCTGAAGTGTCTCGACCTGCTCGTCGACGCCCTGCCAAGCGGTTTGCAGACGCAAGTCGGCGAGCGCGGCGGCAGCCTTTCGCTCGGCCAGCGGCAGTTGGTCTGTTTCGCCCGGGCCATGCTGGCCGACCCGCGGATCCTGATCCTGGACGAAGCCACCAGCAGCGTCGACACCCTCACCGAGGCCCGGCTGCAAACCGCGCTGTTCGCATTGCTCAAAGGACGCACAAGCTTCGTCGTGGCCCACCGGTTGAGCACGGTTCGCCACGCCGATCAGGTGCTGGTGCTCGACCAGGGGCGAATCATCGAACGCGGCAACCACTTCACGCTGCTGGCCGCCGACGGGGTGTATGCGGAACTGTATCGGTCTTTTGCGAGGGCGAGCGCGGCGTAGGTTTTTCCGTAGCGGAATTCGTGAGAATTCCGGGCGTTTCGTACGGCTCGCAAGTGCGAACAAAGTCGATCGTCATCGCCGCTACGACGGAAATCTCACGATTTCCGCTACACGCTTAGGCCAGCAATTCCCTCACCACGCGGGCTTCGTTCACGTCCGTCAATGTCTCGGCGCGGTTGCCGTGCTGGAAGACTAGCTTGCGATGATCGAGGCCGACCAGGTTCAAGATGGTCGCCTGCAGGTCGCTCACGCTGACCCGGTCCACCGCGGCCGCGTAGCCTAACTCATCAGTGGCGCCGTACGTCACGCCCCCTTTCACGCCGCCGCCGGCCATCCAGACAGTAAAGGCATGGCGGTTGTGGTCGCGGCCGTCGCGGTTCTGGGCGATCGGCAAACGGCCGAACTCGCCGGCGAACAACACCAGCGTCGTGTCGAGCAGGCCGCGACGCTTCAAATCGGTCAGCAAGCCCGCGATGGGCAAGTCGACCTCGCGACAAACCCGTGGCAAACCGGTTTTCAAACCGCTGTGCTGATCCCAAGCCTGGCTGTTGGTAAACACGTGCACGAAACGCACGCCGCTTTCCACCAACCGCCGGGCCAGCAGGCAGCGCAGTCCGTAGCCCTTCGTCTCCTTCTGGTCCAAGCCGTACAAGCGCTGCGTGGCTTCGCTTTCCTTAGAGATGTCGACTTGCTCGGCGGCCGAAAGCTGCATTCGCGCGGCCAGCTCGTAGTTGGCGATCCGCGCTTCCAACTCCGGCAAGGCCGGATGCGCCGCCAGGTGTTTGCGATTCAAGGTCGCCAACAGATCGAGGTTCGCCCGCTGCCGCTCGGCGGTGATTGAGGCGGGCCGGGAGAGATCGAAGATCGGCGTGCCTTCGGCCGAAAGCTGCGTGCCTTGATAGATCGGCGGCAGCCAGCCGCCCGTCCAGTTGCGCGCGCCATCGACCGGCAGCGATGCCGGGTTGGGCAGGGCCACGTAAGCCGGCAGGTTCTGATTCTCTGATCCCAAGCCGTAGCCGATCCACGAACCGATGCTCGGCCGCCCGCCAAAGATGCGGCCCGTGTTGATCATCAACTGGGCCGGAATGTGATTGTTGTGGTTCGTATGCAGCGAGCGCACTACCGCCAGCTCGTCCGCCACGCCGCCTAAATTCGGCAGCAATTCAGACAGTTCCACGCCCGACTGGCCGTGCCTGGAAAACTTGAACGGGCTGGCCAGGATCAAGCCGTTGTTCTGACCGAACGTCTCGATCGACGCGGGCGATTTCTGACCATCGTACTTTGCGAGCGCTGGCTTTGGATCGAACAGGTCCATCTGGCTCGGACCGCCTTGCATGAACAGGCAGATTACCGAGCGGGCCCGCGGCGCAAATTGCGGCGGCTTGGGCGTCAGATCGTACAGCGTGCGTTTCGACTCGTGCGGCGAGGCGAGCGCCTCGTCGCGGCCCAGCAGCGAGGCCAAGGCGATGCCGGCCAGGCCGCCGCCGCATTGGAACAGCAACTGGCGACGGTCGAGCAACTCAGGGCGCAGAGAATCGGCGGGTTCAGTCATCGGTTCGGGCGATCGCTTTCAATCAATGTAGAGAAATTCGTTCGTTCCGAGCAGCGTCTGGCAGAAATCAGCCAGCGCCGTCCGTTTGGCTTCCGCATCGGCTGCCGACGGACGAGCGAGGAACGCCGTGATGGCGGCGAGTTCTTCCTCGTCAGGGCGGCGAGCCAGCGCCAGCCGAAACGCCAACTCGATCTGCGCCGGCTCGCTCGGCCCCGCTTCGAGCACCACGCGCTCGGCCAAAGCGCGAGCCTGCTCGACGACCAATTCATTGTTCATCAGCGCCAGCGCCTGCAGCGGCACGGTCGAGCGGGTCCGCTCGGGGCAGTTCAGTTCCATCACGGGCGAATCGAAGACGTTCAAAAAGGTGACGTTCTCCGTCCGCTTGTTGAGTAAATAAATGCTGCGGCGGCAAGCGTCGGCGCCTTGGGCCGCCACGATCCATTGGCCGTCGCCTTGCTTGTCTTGCTGCACGGCGCTCGGCGCGCCGTACATCCGCGCATCGAGCGAGCCGCCGACGGCGAGCATGGCATCGCGAATCGCTTCGGCCTCCAGCCGCAAGGGCGGCTTCCACGACAGCCAAACGCCTTCGGGATCTTGGGCGTTGCGCGCAGGATCGAACGCCGCCGACTGCCGGTAGGCGCTTGACAGCAAAATGGTGCGGTGCAATTGCTTGACGCTCCAGCCTTGCTCGACGAACGAGACCGCCAGCCAATCAAGCAGTTCCAAGTGCGAAGGCTCCGCGCCCTGGCGGCCAAAATCGTCGGGCGTGGCGACCAGGCCTTTCCCAAAGTGGTGCTGCCAGATGCGGTTGACCATCACCCGAGCCAGTAAAGGATGCCGCGGTTGAGTCAGCCACTCGGCCAGTGCGCGACGTCGTCCGCTCGTGCCGCGCTGGACGTCCGCGGGCGGAAAGGCAAAGGGCTGGTCTGGATCGTCAAGTGCAGTCAGCACGCCCGGTTCGACGACTCGACCGGGAGTGAGATAGTTGCCGCGCCGCAACAAGTGCGTCTCGGGAGGCGACGCTTTCATGTCCCATAGCGCCCAGATTTGTTCCGGGCTGGCGGGCCGCTGTTTTTCCAATTGAGCAATACCATCCTGCAGCGGTTTGACCGCCGCGGCCAACTCGCTCGATTGCTTGATCAGCTCGGCGTCTTTGAGCGCGAACGCCTTGCCGTGTTTGGCTACCAGCTCCTTCGCCGAGGCGTCGCGTTTGGCCGCGGGCTGAGCCAGGGCGGCCCTTAGCGGCTCGCGCGTTTCGGCCGGCAGCTTGATCAGTTCCTTCTCCAGCCAGAAACCGCGGTACTGACCGATCACTTTCTCGAGCAGCTTCTTTTGCTCCGCAATCTGCGCGTTGATGGCCTTGGTCTTGCTCTCGTACTGGGCCAATTCGACCTTGCCGGCCTCGGGCAGGTAGCGAAGATTGTCGCCGCGAAAGCTGCGTTTGTTGGCCGGCAGCCAGTTTTGCGGATCGTAAGCCGGCGTGAAGCAGGCTTCGATGCGATAAAAGTCCAACTGCGGGATCGGATCGTATTTGTGGTTGTGACACTTCGCACAGCCCACGCTCAACCCGACGAGCGACTTCATCGTAATCTCGACCGTGTCGTGCAGCGTGAGAAAGCGGTCGTCGACCTGGTCGACCTGTTCGTTGTCGGTGGCATCTGGCGCGCAGCGCAGCATGCCGGTGGCCACCAGCTTGCCGACGATCTCCGGAGTGAAATGTTCGGCGTGCCGCCAGTCGACTAGCTCGTCGCCGGCGAGTTGCTCCGTGACAAATTGATCGTAGGGCATGTCGGCGTTGAAAGCGCGAATCACATAATCGCGGTAGCGCCAGGAGTTGATCCGCGTTTCGTCGCCCCGGCGGCCGTTGGAGTCGGCGTAACCGACCACGTCCAGCCAATGCCGGGCCCAGCGTTCGCCATAATGGGGCGAGGCCAGCAACCGATCGACCAGCGTTTCATACGCCCGCGGCGATGGGTCGCCTACGAATTCATCGATCTCTGCCGGCGAGGGAGGCAGGCCGAGCAGATCAAAGTACAGCCGGCGGACCAGCTTTTCACGCGACGCGTCGGGGTTCATCGTCAGCCCAAGCGAGTCGAGCTTCGCCAGCACGAAGGCATCAACCGGCGTGCGCACGCGCGACGGCTCGCGGACTTGCGGCAGCGGCGACTTGACCGGCGTGCGAAAGGCCCAGTAATCCCGCTCCGCCTCGCTGACTGCAACGGGAACTTGTTCGAAACGGGCCGTGACCAGCCAACGACGGATGACCTGCTTTTCCTCTGCGGTCAGCGGCGGCTCGCCCTCGGGCGGCATATCGCCTTCCGCAATCCGCAGCCAGAGTTCGCTCTTTTCAGGAGCGCTCGGCGCTACGGCCGAACCGCTATCGCCGCCGGCCAGCAGCGCGGCTTCGCTGCGCAGATCCAGGCTCCCTTCGCGTTTCCCTTCGCCATGGCACTTGCCGCACCTGGCTGCCAGGATCGGCGCCACATGTTTGCCGAACTCGGGCTTTTCCGGCGCCGACTCCCCTGCCCTGCCCCGGCCAGCGGCCAGCAACACGAGCGCCGCCGCGCTAATCTGCACGAAACGTCGCTGGTTGATCTGCGGCATTCGATGATCAGCCATCGATTCCATCCATCTCATGTTACGGCTTATTACGCAGGCCCCGTCTCCCATCAACAACGGTTTATTTTAGAAGCTCTCGGCGGCGGGCACAACGTTATGCGCCATGCTCTCCACGGCGTGGAGGCAGCGACGACCGCCAGCCGAACGCCATTCGCTTTCTCATTACCGGACGAATTCTCAGTGGCGGGCACAGCTTAGACGCCCCGATTTTCGCACCCAGGATTGTGAACGTGGGGTTTGGGAGATGCGTAATGGCTGCTGGCTGTTCATTTGGGCTGGGCAGCCTTCGTTCCGGCTGTGGGACGGGCAGGGGTGGCAGACGTTTCCCCGGCACGACCGCATTGAAGCGCCTCGGCATCGGCTGCTGCGCGGCAGCCTGAGCGAGCCCAACGTCGGCGCCCTTGTCCACGCCAACTCCGTCCAGCTATGATGGTTGATCGCTGCCGCGGCGCAGCGTTCCGTGCGGCGACTCGTTGCCGTCCCCCTAATCGTCGCGATGAAAAAAGGCATCTATCGGCGACGTCCGTATCTGGCGCCGCCCCTGACCATTCGCATGCGAGGGTTTCTGTGTCCAGCATTCTCGTGATCGACGACGATCGCGCTGTGCTTCATATCTTCAAACAGCTCTATTCCAAGGACAACGTCGAACTACTGACAGCCAAGACTGCCGCCGAAGGACTGAATCTGGTTCGCGAGCGCATACCGGACGTCGTATTTCTCGACCTCATGCTGCCCGACCGCTCGGGACTGGAGGCGTTGGCCGAAATTCGCCAGTTCGACGTGAAGATCCCCGTCATTCTGATCACGGCGGGAGGCACGAGCGACACGGCGATCGAGGCGATGAAGAGCGGCGCCTACGACTATCTCGTCAAGCCGCTCGACCTGGCCGCCGTGCAGAAGCTGACGCTCGACGCGGTCTCTGCGTCGCGGTTGATGCGCGTGGCCGTCGAGGTGCCGAGCGGCGCGCAGCCCGTAGCGGCCAGCGGAGAAGCCTTTATCGGCCGCAGTGAGGCGATACAGCAAGTCTTCAAGGCGATTGGACGTGCCGCCCCGCACGATGTGACCGTTTTGATCCGCGGAGAAAATGGCGCCGGCAAGGAACTGGTCGCCCGGGCCGTCTACCACCATAGTCGCCGCGCGGGCGGCAAGTTCATGGCCGTGAACATCGCCGCCGTGCCCGAAGCCCTGTTGGAAAGCGAGCTGTTTGGCCACGAGAAGGGCTCGTTCACCGGCGCCGAATCGCGTCGCATCGGCCGGTTCGAGCAATGTTCCGGCGGGACGCTGTTTCTCGACGAAATCGGCGATTTGCCCTTACAGGCCCAAAGTAAATTGCTGCGTCTCCTGCAGGAACAGCGTTTCGAACGCCTCGGCGGCTCGCAGACGATCGAAAGCGACGTGCGGATCCTGGCGGCCACTAATCGCGACCTGGAACAGATGGTCGCGGACGGGGACTTTCGCGCCGACCTGTACTATCGCCTCAACGGTTATCCCATCACGCTGCCGCCCTTGCGCGAACGCGGCGAGGACATTCCGCTGCTGGTGAACAGTTTCATCGCCCGCTTTAATCCGGAGCTCGGTAAAGATATTCAAAGCGTCGCTCCCGAGACTCTCGCCCTGCTGCAAAGTCACTCCTGGCCGGGCAACGTGCGCGAGCTTCAAAGTGCGGTCAGGCAGGCGATGTTGAATAGCACGGGCCAGTTGCTGCTGCCTCAGTCCTTGCCGGAAGAGATCCGCCGGCCTGCCAAGCAAGACGCCGCGCCAAGCGGTGCGTTGATCGACCTGGAGACCTTTATTACCCAGCAACTCGCCTGCGACGGCGAAAAGTTGTACGCCGACGCCGTCGCCCGGTTGGAAAAATACCTGTTCGCTCGCGTCTTGGAGCGGACGGGCGGCAATCAGTCGCACGCGGCGCGGATTCTCGGCATCACGCGAGGCAACATCCGCAATAAGGTCAGGGCCTACGGCATTTGCTTGGGCAATGAAGCCAGTGATACCGACGCTGGCGATACCGAAGCCAGCATTGTCGACCCCAACCATGCCGTCGCCGACAACGTGCATGCGGAACCCGCGGACAGCGAAAGCGAGCATCTCGAAGGCTAAGCAAGAGCTCATCGCAACGCCACATTTCCCGCTTCAGGCGCCATCGATTCGTTAAACTCGCTTGCGCAGAGTCCAACTGTCGATATGAATTGGACGTCTACCGGCCAGTTCCACGCCCGTTGATGCCCTCCCGGCCTAATTTCCGCCTGCGGCGCCCCATTGCGCATCGGCCGGGCCGAAGGATTGACGCGAATTGAAAGGACCGGCTCGGCATTTGCTTAGGCTTTGCTCCGCTCGCCGACAGGGTGGTGAAACGCAGCATCGGCGCCGCGTTTCTCGCCGGGCGACATGTCATCCCAGGCTCACAAATCGGAAACCGAAACATGTTGGACGAAGTGCTGGAAGCGATCGCTCACTTTGCCGAAGCAGCCGACCCGACACCCGTCGAGCATCCCATTCGTCCCCGAGAGACGTTAGCGGTGGAACAGCTCGAAGAGCGAGTGCCCCTCTCCGCTGATGCGGCCGCGGCCCTAGCCGAACCGGCAACGGCCGTACCTGAGCCGGCGACGACCGATCCAGACCCGCCCGCGGCGACGGCAACGCTGCCGTTGGCGCCTGCCGCTAGTCCTGCTGCGCCGGCGCCATCCCCGCTTCACTCGAAAGGTTTGCAAGCAGAAACTGGCGCCGGTTCCGAAACGATTGGCGAACTTGAGCACGAACTCGGCCTGCAGATTCACGACGGCGAAACGCCCGGGGCGCTCCGCGACGGCCGAGTCACGTCCAAAGGCCCCGAGCCTCTCGAACATTCCGATGAATCCTTAGAAGAATCCGGCGACCCGGAAGCAGCCGAGCGTGAGGAGCCCGATCGGCTTGAAGAACAGGCCGCCGAAGCGGCTACGGCGGAAGAGATGCTGTCCGCCGAAGAGAAATGCGACTCGCGAAGTCCTGCCGCTGCCGGGCAGCCGCTTAAAAGCAGCCCGTCATCGGAGGCGGACGCCTCGGAGCAAGTTGCCAACTCGGCGCCCATGTCATATCGCTCGGCGGAAGCAGCCGCAGATTTGTCTCGCGAGAACGACCTGGCCAACGCGACCCGTCTTCATGCCAGGCTCGATCAGGGCCATCCCGCCGAAATAATGCGCGAGTCCAGTCTCGCCCCATCGGAACTTGACGCAAATCTGTCGGCGGAAGAAGCCTCTCTGCAGGAAGCAAGAAAAGGTTTCGGCGACGAACCGCAGAACATGTCCCCGGCGGCCCAACGAGCAGAGCCGACGGGGCCGGTCGCGGAGCGATTGTTTCAAGGCGATAAGCCGCCCACCGCAGAAGAGATGTTGTCCGACGTGGTCAAAGCGCACGACGCCTGCTTCACCTCGCCCGCAACGGACGGCGTCGTCGACTCCCCGGTTGCCGCCGGATCGCGCCCCGCCGACCAGGACTCGGCTAT
>DASZUP010000154.1:0-9995 GCA_035547635.1 Pirellulales bacterium | reverse complement strand
GCTATCGGGGCAGCCAGCGCTTCGGCCCCAGCGACTGGCTGCACGCGGCGCGCAGCGAACTGCAGTTGTTCCTGCCCCTGTTAGCCGCTGCGCTCCGGCGCGCCAACGTGCTGGCCATGGCCGTTTCGAGCCGCGGGTTCTCACCCAATGCGGAGCGGACGTTCTATCCCGAGCTGCGAATGCGACTGCCCGAACGCGTCGGGGTCGTGCTGCTGATGGGTCTACTCACGCTAGTGATCGTCGTAAAGTTACTCTTTTGGTCGTCGCCTGGTTGGCTCGAAGCAAAGCCGGAGTGGCACGCGCGGCTGACAAGCTTGGCGAGTTGGCTCTGAATCTGTAGCGGAAGTCGTGAGAGTTCCGGGCCACATCAAGGCGCCCGAGCGTCTATGGGCGGCTGCACAGTTTTTCAAACGCCTACGCTGCCGAAAGCGCGAACCTCCCCTCCCGGAATCTTCACAGATTCCGCTACGGGAGCAAAACTATCGACCGCGGTTTTACGGCGCAGCGTTGCAGCTTCATCAGAGCCGGCTTACGGAGAACACGTGTCGCTGCCAGGGAGCAACGTCCAGATACAATCCTTTGGCCAACAGCTCGTTTCCGTCGCGCACGTAGCTGGCGTCTCCGAGCAGGTCGTCAAGACGCCATTGACTGCCGGAGAGTTCATCGAACGGCAAGCGTACGTAGCACTGACTTTGGTTTGCGGCGTAGTTCACCGCCGCCACCAGCCATTCTTCGCGATTGTCCTCCCATGCAAACGAGATGAAGCAATCCGCGGTCCAGTTTCCTTCCCACGCGGGCTGGCACTCGAGCAGCCGCCATTGGCCTTCGCGCACGATCTTTTGATGCAGGACGTTCAGCAGTCTGGAATAGAATGCTTTCAGCCTCGCGTCGACGGGCTCGTCCGGCCGACGGCAGAGATGCGGCGAAATCCGTTTCCGGCGACCTTCCAATTGCCCATCATGAAAGAACCGCAAGCCTGGCGCCAGGAACGTAATAACCGCCGCGGTCTGGTGCACGTCAGGAGGAAACGTGGCGGCCGCTCGCGGCTCGTCGTGGTTTTCCAGGAAGCGCGCCAGCTTGTTCTGATAGTCCAAGCCGGCCAGGAAATGCTCTCGCACCAGCCGCGATTGGCCGTCGCGCAGTCGATCGTATAATCGCTTGTCGTACGTGTAATCGAATCCTTGCTGCTGAAGCGTCCACTCCAGGTCCCAGTAAACTTCCGCCATCAAGCAGAACTGCGGAAATAAACTCCGCACCTGCTCGATGGCACGCGGCCAGAAGGGCTCGCAAGGAATGCCCCACGTCCGCTCGAAGATCTTCGGCAAGAGCAGCATTGCCATGTCGCAGCGCACGCCATCGCACTGACCCGCAATCCGGCTCAGCTCGCCGATCATCGCCTGCTGCAACGCCGGGTTGCCGTAGTTGAGCTGCAACGTGTCTGCCCAGCCGGAAAAGTACGGATCGCGGCCGTGCGCCAATATTACTTCGCCCTGCGTGCGCGTGACCCTCACATAATTCTGCGGCTCGCGATCCAGATCCTGCTGCGTGCCAGGAACGTAATATTCCGGGTGGGTTTCCACCCAAGGATGGTCCAGCGCCGTGTGGTTCGGCACAAAGTCGAGCATCAGCCGCAACCCGCGTTCCCGCAGTCGTTCGCGCAGACGAGCCAGCGCTTCATCGCCTCCGAGCCGCTGATCGACCGTGTAGCCGGCGATGGCAAAACCTGAGCCGCAGATATCTGCTTCGCGGAGGTCAGGTAGCGTCTCTTCGAATTCCTTGCGCAGTTCGGCATTTCCTCGCGAGATTTCTCGTCCCGCGGCGCCCGTCTGCCAAACGCTCAGCAGCCACACGAAATCGAATCCCAATTCGGCCAGCCGGTCGAGTTCAACATCGGCGATGTCATCCAGCGTCGCCGGACGGCCCAGCGTGCCGGCTAATTCAGTCATCCAGACGCGGGTATTAACTTGATACAGCGATGGGTAAAGCGGAAGGTTAATCTTAGTATCCCTCAGGAATGTGCAGGAGTCGCCTTGCCCGGCGAGACGGTCGACGGTGGTCCTCTGCGGCCGGTTGGCACTTTGTTGGGGCGGCCTGATTCGGCATGCTTAAATCTACGTCAAGCTCTGGCGCCAAGCACGGCGGAAGCCTGGGGAAATCGCCGACTCCAAAGCCCAACCATCGCCGCGACATCCGGCGGCAGGAGTTGGATTGCGGCTGCGGCGCCGAGTAAACTCAGAAGGTGCGCTGAGCCGTCATTAGAAAGCGAGCGTCCTGCTCGCTTGTCCAATCCTTGGCGCGCGAATGTTGCACAAACGGGATACTTGCGCACCGAGCGCTGCGGCGGAGATGGACTCCGTCGTCAACCGCATTCACTCGTCCACGCCAGCCGAGCAAGCAAAAAACCGATGAACACGAAAACACTGCGTCTGATCCTCTCCACGTTCGCGGCCGTGGGGAGTAGCGCGGCCCCCTACGTCAACGCGGCGGCCCCCGACGCGCCGGCGGTCAAGGTCGCCGTGTTCGACGTCGACGTCACTCCGTCTCTCGGCTCGATGATGGCCTACGATCCGGTCAAGCGAATCGATGAGCTGAGCTTGCGTTGCCGCGGAATCGTGCTGCTGAGCGCCGAGCGGCCGATCGTGTTGTGCGCGGTCGATTGGATCGGCATCGCCAACGAGGGGCACGACGCGTTTCGCAGCGCCTTGGCCGAAGCTGCCGGCACGGCGCCGGATCGCGTAGCCGTACATACGTTGCACCAGCACGACGCGCCGGGCTGCGACTTCACGGCGGAACGAATCCTTCGCGAAATGGGCGTCGCGGACTTGGGCCGCTTTGAAGGAACCTTTCATCGCCAGGCGATGGCTCGTGCGGCCGACGCCGTTCGCGCAGCAGTGCCCAAGGCGCAGCCCGTAACGCACTACGGCTGGGGCGTGGCGGAAGTCAAACAAGTGGCCAGCAATCGCCGCATTAAGGGGCCTGACGGGCGCGTGCGAGCGACGCGTTACACGGCCACGCGAGATCCGGAGCTCCGCGCCGAGCCCGAGGGGGTGATCGATCCGCAAGTTTCCTTGATCTCGTTTTGGAATGCCGAGCGACCGGTCGCCGTGCTGAGCTACTATGCCTGCCACCCGCAAAGCTATTACCGCACGGGCATTCCCAGTCCGGACTTTCCCGGCATCGCGAGATTCTTTCGCGGGCAGGCCGTGCCCGAAGCGCTGCACGTGCATTTTAATGGCGCGGGCGGCAACATCGGCGCCGGCAAGTACAACGACGGCTCTCACGAGAACCGGGTCGCCTTGGCCTTGCGACTGGCGGAAGGCATGAAGCAAGCCTGGGAGGCGACGCAAAGGCGCCCCTTGACGGAGGACGATATCGGCTGGCGAACCGTCCCCGCGCATCTGCCCCCAGCGCCCCACTTGAAAACGGCGGAGCTGATTGAAGCATTGAAGACCGAGCCCGCGCCGGGAAACGTCGGCAAGGCCGCCAAGTTAGCATGGCTGCAGCGCTGCAAGTCAGGCCACGCCATCGACATCGCCTGCCTGCGGTTGGGACGCACGCGCGCGTTGCACCTGCCAGGCGAACTGTTCGTGGAGTATCAACTCGCGGCCAAGGCTATGCGTCCCGATCTCGACGTCGCCATGGCCGCCTATGGCGACTACGGCCCGGGGTACATCGGCCTGAATGCCGCCTACGCTGAGGGAGGCTATGAGACGAGCCCCCGCGCCAGCAACGTCGCCCCCGAAGTCGAAGCCTGCCTGATGGAAGCGATGCGGAAGCTGCTGGAAGTCAAGCAGTAGGGGCGTCAATCGCCGATCTTCTCAAACCGCACGAAGTACGACTCTTTGAGCAAGTCTTCCTTCTCGTCGATCTGCTTGAAGCCGGCGTCGATGATCTCTTGCGAGAAGACCTCCTGCCCGGCGCGGACATGGCCCAGGATCCAATCGCGGCTGACTCCCTTGATGCGTCGAAAGTCGATCAGCACGACCTGGCCCTTCGGCTTGAGCGCCTTGTGGATCGAACGCATGGTCTTCGTCGGGAACTCGAAGTGATGGTAGGCGTCGCAGATGAACGCCAGGTCTACGGACTGCGGCGGAAGCTCCACGGAATCGGGCTTGCAGACCACGCCGACGATATTGGTTAGCTTCTGTTCGCGAGCAACCTGTTTAATATGCCCCGCGAACTTGTCCGAGATATCGACGGCGTAAACCTTGCCGCGGTCGCCAACCAGCGGCGCGAATAACCGGGTGAACAGTCCCGTTCCGGCCCCGACGTCCGCCACCGCCATGCCCGGCTTCAAGCCGAGCGCCGCCACGATCTCCTCGCGATGATCAAACGCGTCGCGGCCTTCCTTCTCGAATCGCCCGATGAACTCGGGAAGGTCCGGATCCTCAAAGCTCTTGTTGATCCCAGGATTGACGCTCTTTTCTTGTGCGCGCAATGCGCTGAACGGCAAGAGAAGCGGAGCAATGAGGACGATGAAGGCTGTTCGTAACATAGCGGCGCCGAACGCACGGGGTGACTAAGCGGGAAGGATGTGCCACGCATTTTACCGCGGGCGAATCGCCCTGTCATCTGTCAGCGGATGACCGGCACTTTTCGCCAACCGGTGAAACTCTCCGTGAACTCGCGGAAGGAGAAGCACCAGACAACCAGCTTCTTGCCTTTCAGGTTGTCGCGGCGGCGGAGCAGCTCGATGCGCGTGGTCGTGGCGCCCGAGCCGCGGACGCCGACCAGATCGACCGGCACGCCCAGTTGCAGCGCCAAGTGGTCGGGCAAACCGGCGCCGCGAGCAAACAACTCGGGGTCGTGAAACACCAGCGTATGGCTGTCGCCCATTAGCAACACCGGGCTTTCTCGATCCGGTTGCACCGGCACGAGCGCGCCGCCCTGGCGAATGCCGACGAAGGAGAGCGAAAGTTTTTCGTGGGCAGGCTGCGATTCATCAAGCATCCGCGCCAAGTCGCCGGCGATTTCCAGCTCGCGAGTTTCCGTCTCGTATTTCGTCCTGGACAGTTCCTTGAACCAGGCCTGATCGCGCACGCGGTCGAGAATGCGGTCTGCCGCCAGCGCGACCGCTGCGCCGGACCAATGCGTGTCGGTCTGGCAGTACATGGCCGAACGATCGTCGCGCTGCTTCGTGAACAAGGGGAGCAGGTCGACCACCTTTACGCCTCGCTGCCCAAGCAAGTCATAGAATTCCTTCTGCTGCGGATCGAACCGCAGCGTGTCGGCGGCGTCCACGCGCAGGTCTGCAGCCAACCGATCGGCATACACGGCGGCCTTGGCAGGCACGGGAACGACGAGCAGTTCGATGCCCGCCTTCTTCAGTTGATCGTTGAAGTCGACGATCGCCGGCAGCGGGTCGGCGTAATTGGGTTTCGATGAGCGGCTGACCTGCTTCGCCCGTTCGCCCCAGAACGGACCGATGCTGAGCGAACGCAATTCCGGTACGAAGAAGAGCCAGCCGTCCTTGCCGGCGATCACGCTGCGGTTCTCACTTTCCGCCGTCGCGACCTTGGTGCGAAGCGCTGCGAGAATGCTCTCTGCGGCGTCGGCCGCCTGCGCGGACGAACGGCCGACGCTTGTCAGCTTGATGGCAACTAGCGCCGCGATGATCACTGGCTGCAGGAAAGGCGTTCGTGTCGTTCGCATCATTGATTGATTTCTCCCCAGAACAGCGGAAGTTCGATCAGGGTAAAGTCGGGGTCGTCCAGCTCGATGCGCGTAAAGCTGCCGTACTTGCCGCGCACTTCATCCCACGGCTTGACCTTCAGCGTGACGGCATCGCCCGGCTTCCAGCGCGCGGGGTCGGTCCAGCGGTTGTCGCGCATGCCCCACAGGTAGACCACGATCTGCTCGCCCGGCGGCGCGCCGGCCACCGCCTCCAGCGAGGACAAGTGGAGCGCAGTCACCGCATCGCGATAGGGCACGCTGCCCGGCTGCGGCACGCCGGCGGCCGACTCGACTCGAGCACGAATGACGAGTTCCGCCGACTTCGCCGCCATGGGCGCCGCCGGTGAAGGTGAAGTCGGCCCAGGCGAAGAGTCGGACGGGGGGGATGACTTTTGCGGCGCGTCTTTCATGTCGATCAGCTTCCAATCGCCGACCGCCAGTTCGCGAGCGGCGAACTCCCAGATCACCAGCCGTTTGCCGCGCAACCGAGCGTTGCCGCGGGCCAACTCTTGCGCCAGCGTCTGACGCGTGGCATAGGCGCCGGCGTCGTTCTGAGCAATGCGATCGATCGGCCGTTTGAGCGCCAGGCTCAATTGCTCGGCTAGCCCGGCGGCGGCGCCCCACTGCATGGCCTCGAGCGAGTAGATGTTCGTGAAACTGTCGCCGAGCAGCAGCACGTCGGCCACTTCATCGGCGCGCCATAACTGACCGCTCGCATCGAGGACCTGGCGGATCTCCGCAGTTTCCGGGGCGAATAGCGTTTGCTCTTCCGGCAGCCGCAACATCATGGCGATATCGCCCATGTTTTCGACCGTTTGCCTCCGAGTTTGATAATCGACCGCCGCTCGCAACGGCAGCAGTTCGCGTTCAGCAATGAAGGCGCCCAATCGTTCGGCCACGACTTGTACAGCCGCGGGCGTCCAATGCGTATCGGTCTTGAGGAACTGCGGCTTGCCTTGGCTCCGCTTGTGTTCCACAAGCAGTCCAGCGGTGTCGAAAACAAGCACGCCTTCCTGCTCCACCGCTTGCTTCCAGTCTTCGAACGAAGCGTTTTGCAATCGCTCCTCGGAATCCAGATAACGGGACGACATTTGTTCCGGATGAATGGCCGCCTTGCCCGGCGCCGGGACCACGATCAGCGAGATCCCGCGCTCGCGCAATTGCCGCGCGAAATCGACGATCGCCAGGCGAGGGTCGGGCTGCGGCGGCGCGGCGTACGTCTTGCCGCTCTTCGCTCGCCTGGTCAGCGTCAGCGGATCCAGAAACCCCGCACCCGTGAGATAGTCGATGCTGGGGCGGTAAAACAGCCAGCCGTCGCGGCCGAGGTAGGCCTTTTCGTTCCCTAGCCCGCCGAAACGCGTCAAAGCCTGTTGCGTCGGCGCCAGCAATGCGTGCGACAGCAGCGATTCGTCCTGCAAGCGGCTCTCGTACTCGTCGATGTTTTTGAGCAACTGGCGATTGGCTGCCAGAACTCGCTGCCAAACGTTCCCTTGGGTGCGCTGGAAAACATCCGTTGCTGCCGGCAGTGCCGACGCGATCGACAACGCCCCGGGCCAATTGCCCGAGGCGGCTTTGGATCGGGCGTTGCTCAGTTCATAGGCTGTCTGTGCCAGCGGCGCCGCCAGAATGATTCCCAGAAAGGCAATAGACATCGTCCAAGCCAGCCACGGCGCGATGTTAGTTACGCCGATTTCGAGCTTGGCGATATCCTCTCGGCTCAGCGGCGGAGATGTTGGCGGCAGCGTGTGGGACATGTTCCGCTAAAAGATGAAATAAATGAACGGGTTGTACGATTGCGTGGTGAGCATCACCAGGGACAGCCCAAACAGGCCCAGCGCAAAGGCGGCTCGCAGCGGCGTGATCCGTCGAGTGAAATCCCAAGTTTGCGGCGCCAGCCACGTGACTGCCGCGGCCGCGGCGAGCGAAACGAGGTAATACGGCTGATAAATGATGCCGGCGATCAATCCGGTTGACGGCGACGGCGATTCCAGCCCCAACAGGCTCTGACAGTAGTCGAGCGCCCGAGGCAGCGTATCGGCGCGGAAGAAGACCCAGGCGAAGCAGACGATGACGAACGTGAAGAGCGTTTTCAGCGGGCCAGGCAGTCGACGATAAAAACTCTCTTTTCCCTGGGCCCGTTCGAAGGCCAGCATCGCGCCGTGAATGGCGCCCCAGATCACAAAGTTCCACGAGGCGCCGTGCCACAGGCCGCCGAGCACCATCACGGTCGCCAGGTTGGCGTACGTGCGGGTCGTGCCGCGACGATTGCCGCCCAGCGGCACGTAGAGATAATCTCGCAGCCAGGTGGAAAGCGAAATGTGCCAGCGGCGCCAGAAGTCGGTGATTGACTGCGCCTGGTAGGGCGAATCGAAGTTCTTGGCGAACACGAAGCCAAGCATCAACCCCAGGCCGATCGCCATGTCGGAATAGGCGCTGAAGTCGAAATAAATCTGGAACGCGTAACCGATCACGCCGGCCCAAGCCTCCGGACAATCGACTGAGCCGGCATCGAAGGCCGTGTCGGCCACTTTGCCGCAGGCATTGGCCAGCAGGATCTTTTTGGCCATGCCGAAGGAAAAAAACGCCACGCCGCGGGCGAACTTTTCCGCCGAATAAGTCCGGAAGCGCAACTGATCGGCCACGTCCTGGAAGCGAATGATCGGCCCCGCAACGAGCTGCGGGAACATGGCCACGTAGCAGGCGAAGTCGGTGAAGTTGCGGATCGCCCGAGCGTCTCCGCGGTAGACGTCGATCGAGTAGCTCATCGACTGGAACGTATAGAAGCTGATCCCCAGCGGCAGCGTGACACGCAGGAACGTTTCCCATTGGGCGCCGTCGAGCCCCATCCAGCCGACCAGCGCATTGTACGAATCGACGCCGAAGTTGAAGTATTTGAAAAAGCCCAACAGCGAAAGGTTGGAACAGATCGAAATGGCCAAGGCGATCTTCTGCGTTCGCGTCCGCGGTTCGTCCGTCGGTAGCAGCGGCGCCGCATCATCGTTCCAGCCTGGCCGCTGGCCGACCAGCACGAGGCCGCAAACATAATCGATCACCGTGGAGCCGAGCATCAGCAGCACAAACAACGGGTTCGCCCAGCCATAAAAGGCATAGCTCGCCAGCGTCAGCAGCAAGTGTTGGCCGCGCCGCGGCGATGCGTAATAAAACAGCAGTGCCAGAGGCAGGAAGTAGAAAATGAACAGATGAGAACTGAAGACCATGGTTTATTTTCGCTTTTCGCTCCGCAAAGGGGCGTGCTTTCACTCCCGCGAAAGACCACGCTCTCTCTATGGCCTCACGTCGTAATACCGAGGCCGGACGAGATCGTCGTCGGAATCGAAGGCATCCTTCGTCACGAATCTCTGCAACTGCGGGTTGCGTTCGGCCGGTTCCAGCAGCAAGCGGGTTTTCATGCCGGGCTTCCAGCCGGCCATCGGCTCCGTTCGCCCGTCGAGCAAGGCCCAATGAACCACCAGGATTTCACGCTCTCCGTCCAGCTCGGCCGGCGGCGAACCGACGACGCGGTACTTGCAGACCGCCAGCGCCGAGCGATAGGGCTTGATCTCGTTCATCGTCGGCAGCGGCGACCGGGCAATCAGTTCCGCTTCCACGGCGATTTGCGGCACGGAAGGCCGCGACTTGACCAGATGCATGTATTGGATCGCATCGCGACGGATCTCCTCCGCATCAAGCGCTCGGCTGAAGATCGCCACGCCGTCGATCGCGCCGGCCCAGTCGCGGCCGCCGTCCCATTCGTCGCCCAGCAGCAAGTGCTGCGGCGACCAGTTGCTCAAGTCGCCCTGCACGTCGCGGCCTCGATAGACCTGCTTGCCGTCCAGGTAGCAGGCCATCTCGCCAGGTCGATAAGTCACCGCCACATGCTGCGGCCTGCTCGCAGCGACGCGGCATAAGGAAACCTCCGGATTTACGCCGTTGTTTCCGGTTGAGGGCGTACGCAAGCGCAAAATCAACTGATCGTCTTGCTGCCCGAGGGTGAGGTTGCGTTCGCCCGCGTTGGATGAAAACGTGACGATCCGCGCCGGGCCGTTCTGCTTCAGATGGTTTGGCGAAATCATCGCTTCAATCGTCAACTGGCCGCTCTTGCGGCAAGCGTCGAGCAGCGCCGCATCGGCGTCCTTTACCAGATAGGCGCCGCCGCTGAGCACCAATCCTTGATGCCTATTCAATCGGGCGCGCCCTCGCGGCTCGAGGCCGAAGCTGCGCTGCCGCCCGTCGGGGCCCGCTGTCAGGTTCGGCTGTTCGGCGGTCTGAAACAGAAAGACCAGTCCGTCCTTGCGCGCGGGCCAACTCGTCGCGGCGACTTC
>DASZUP010000153.1:0-3561 GCA_035547635.1 Pirellulales bacterium | reverse complement strand
GCGTTGCAAGACGCGTTGGTAGAGCAGGCTGATGTAGCCGGCGTTGGCGTCGCCGGCGTCATCAAAGAATTCCTGCGAGGCGAGCAGGCTGTCGACCACGTCTCGCGGGTCGCCTTGGGCTTGCCAATCCTGCACCCAGTGAGCCAGGCCGCTGGGGTCGGTGTCGCGTCCCAAATACTGATGGTAAAACTGCTCCACCAGCGGATCGAGGCGTTCGGCGCTGTTGAAGATTCCCTTGGCGACGACGTCCAGAGGCTGTCCGGCGTCGAGTTGCCCGGCCCAATAGATTAGGCCGTCGTCTTCCGCCGCACGGCCGAGCACCTGGTGATACAGCTTATCGACCAGGCTGGCGTGATACGACAGCAAGGTGACAGTAGCGACATTGCTTTCGACGCCGTTGTCGTTCGCCTGATACGTGAAGCGATCGAGTCCCTTAAAAGTCGCGTCGGGCGCGTAGTTGAACGAACCGTCGGCATTCAGCGTCAACGATCCGTGCGAAGGCTTCGAGACCAGTGTCGCCGTCAGCGGCTGACCGTCGCCGGAAACGTCGTTGGCCAGCACGCCCATGTCGGCCGGGATCTGATAGGGGCCGCTGGTACCGAGCACGTAAGTATCGGACGTGGCATTGGTCGAGTTGGTCGTGGGATCATCAATCTTGACGACGTTCACAAACGGGGCCGATCCCGCGACGAACGACAGATTCTCCGTGACTTTGCTCGTATGACGGGTGCTGTGGCCTTGAGCGTCGTACGTCGTGTTTGTTAGGGTGACGACGTACGTGCCGCGGCCTGACATCGCGTCTCGGATGGGCGCCATGTGCGGCTGCAAGGTGATGTGGCCCATGAAGTTCGCCACGTGGGCGGTGTTGATGTACACGTCGTCGGCATCCGGCTCGTTGTGGAAATACTTGGAGTCGTTCTCCGTGCCCGAGAAGACGAAGCCCGTGACCCCGCCGACCGCCGGGCCTACGTGTCCGGTGACGGGCACGGCGAGATTCGTGCCGTCGTTGGGCGTGAACGTGCCGGTCACCGTGGCGCCGGTTTGTCCGGTGACGTTGAGATGCCCCGTCACATGCTGGTTGGCGTCGGTCAAGGTGAAGTCCCTGCCCTGCAAATTGACGCCGACGCCGGTCGCGCCGAAGTTGAAGCTGAATGCGCCCGATTCGCCCTGCCGGCAACTCACGATGATGGCGTAGCTGTCCAGTTCGTTCGCCTGAAAATCGACGTAGCCTTGATCGGAGTAAGCAACCGCCTTGCCCTCGGTCAGGTCCAAGATGAGGAACCTTTGGTCGACGCCTCCGGTTTCCATGACCGACATCGGCTGGTGGAACGGCGAGGTTGCAGCCAAGAATTCATACGCCGCATAGTCGCCCGTCTGCAAGTTCCCGCTGAGCGATGCGGAAAGCCCGATGAAAGTGGGATGGATGCTCGGGGTCTCGGCGTAGTAGCCCGGGTCGACCACATTCCTGATCCGTCCGAGGGTCGTCTGCCCCTGATCGACCACGGCGACATTGCTCGTGGCGGGGCGGGCGCCCAGCACCGTCTGCAGATAGGTGAAGGAATCCTGGGTGCTGATTGTTTCTCCCTGGTAGTCAGGCGCGAAGCCGGGAGTCGGATTGATCGACGTGCCGTTGTTGTTCGCAATCGTCACATTGAAGCCGCTGTTGCTGAAAAAGTCGTTCGGGCTGTCGTAGCTCATCACGTCGGGCGGCAGGTCGTTGCTGAAGGTCACGTTGTTGAATGTGCCATTCGTGTAATCCGTCTTGCCGTCGGTGCGCACGTGCGCCAGGCCGAAAGTGTGTCCCGCCTCATGCGCAATTCCCGCGGCGGTCGCCGAGTCGCCCGCGGTATCCGGGCAAACGAAGGCGACGTCGTGGCTGTAGTCGCCATTCAGGATGTGGCTTGTGCCTCCGTTGGGATTGTCGGTGCAGGGATAGTCCATGAACGCCGTGGGCGTAAAGTCGTAATGATTGAAGGTCGGGTTGACGAAGATGGTGGTGGCCCCCGGCTCGTCGGAAATCACTCCATTTCCTGAGATCTGCAGCACGCGGACGTCGAAGGGGGCGAACTCCTCCGAGGCGCGGTACAAAATGTCTTGGATCGCCATGAAGTCTCCCTGAAACCGAGCGACATCCTTGTTGTCGTTGTAGGGGCAGGCGTTCCAGCCGTCGAAGTTGAGGTAGATGGTCGTCGGATGCGAGGGAAGCGGCAAGTCTCCGTCTTGCTGTTGTTGCTGGGCCAATCCGGTCATTGTGGTTGGCGCGAGCGGTCCGGGATTCGCGACGAGCGACGGCGGCGCGACGGGCGAGATCGAGAAGAGTTCTCGACTCTCGAGAGCTTGGAGGCCTAGGCGGGTGCGGCAGCGGGCTCGCGGCGGATGCCTGCGGTTCTTCTTGACGCTTGCTAGCCAGTGCTTGAAGAATTGCACAGTCGTCTCCTTTACGTAGATCCATCGACAGGGGGAGTGAAACACGAGCGCACTTGCTGTGTCTCGAAAGGGCCGCGGACCGCTTGCCCGCCGCGCCGCTGCCTTGCTTGGCGCAGAAAGTCTGCAAACGTTACAGCCGCCGCCCGGGATTCGGTGCCGGCTTTGCCTGGCTGGCGCCGAGTTGCACCAATTCAAGTCTGGAATCGCGATCGGCCGCGGCGTCGAAAACCCCGCGATGCAAGGATTTGGGCAGCGAACCATCGCGAGGGGATGGCGCTGCTGCCCGAACGGCTAGCGAGGGTGCGTCAATTCAGCACGCCCGGATGCACCAACTCCATCAGCCGGTGGTTGTCGCGGTAGTCGACCGGAATGCCGACGACTACGGGCCCGAGCATGTCGAGGGCGCGCCTCAGCGTGGGGGCGATTTCGTCGGCCGCGTCGATCGGGAGTCCGGCGGCGCCGAACGCTTCGGCGAATCGCACGATGTCGACCGGACCAAACTCTGCGCTTGGCGCCCGGCCGTACTTGGCCATTTCCGGGGAGCGGACCATGTCGTAGGCGCCGTCGATCCAGACCAGGTGCACCAGGTTGCACTTGAGCCGCACGGCAGTCTCCAGTTCAGCCGCCGAAAACAAGAAGCCGCCGTCGCCGGATATCGGAATCACCTTCTCGCCCGGGCGGACGAGGCACGCGGCGATGCCCAGGGCAGGCCGACTCCCAAGGTCTGCCGCCCGTTGCTGAAAAGCAGTTGTCGCGGTCGAAAACTGTACAGATAGCGGGCTAGCCAGATGTGGAAGGAGCCCATGTCCAAGCAGAGCGCCATATCGTCGCTCAAAACGTTTTGCAGCTCGTAAACCAACCGCATCGGGTCCGGCGCACCAACGTAGGTTCGTGCAGTTTCGGCATTGGGTGCGCCGGACCTCTGGACGTTACGGATGTCAAGATGTGCGGTCCATTTGGCCCAAAAAAACGTTGCGAAAGGAAAAACAGCGGTCTGGCCAAGCTGGAGATATTGCCGCGGTGTCCGACCAGCGTCATGTCATGGCTGGCCGTGCAGTCGGCATCGAGATCGCCACGAGAGACGCCCCCACTTGGCGCCGGCTGGGAGCGCAGGACCGGCTGCACAGCGGCGCC